>JBCBOC010000223.1:0-6334 GCA_039821475.1 Cyanobacteria bacterium J06632_22
GTCGAGACTTGGTCTTTGAACAATGTCGATCTGGTGGTGCTGAGTGCCTGCGAGACCGGGGTCGGTGGACTGGGAAATGGGGAAGAGATTTTGGGGTTGGGGTATCAGTTTCAGCTCAGCGGAGCAAAGTCTGTGATGGCATCGCTGTGGGCTGTGAGCGATGACGGCACACAGCAGCTAATGACCGAGTTTTATGCGGCGCTGAGTCAAGGGGGCATGACCAAGGCAGAGGCGTTGCAACAGGCCCAGCTGAGTTTGCTCTATGGCCAGGATACAGAAACGCGCCGAGGGGAAGTGCGGGCATCCATCGAGGTAGAAACCGTGGATGGCACGCCACTCAACAACGTGCAAGGTCTACAGCATCCTTACTACTGGGCACCGTTTATCCTTATTGGCAATGGACTCTAGGGTTTAACGGCGATGTTCAGCACACAGAGTCTGAAGCTTCTGCGGATGGGCTGTCGATATAGTTGCTCACTTTGGGGTTTGCTTTTATTCCTTTGCAACTCGGGTCTACTCAAAATACGCCACCGTCACCCCGGTGCCGCCATCCGCCTGCTCAGCGGGCTCAAACTTTTTCACCCGAGAATGCCGCTTCAGATAGGCATGGACACCGCGCTTTAGCTTGCCAGTGCCGTGCCCGTGGATAATCCAAATCGGCCCATTAGCCGCAGCAATAAAATTATCCAAAGCCGGTTCGGCATCGCTGACACGCTGTCCCCTCAAGTCCAGGGTATTGTTGCTCGTACGAATGGCCGGGGCTGCGGTAACTTTGGCAATCGTCTTTTTCGACAGGTTAGCCTTGGGCTTTTCAACCGGATCGGCCTTTTGGCCCTGGAGTGACTCAATTTCGGTAATGTCCACCACGGTTTTCATCAAACCAAAGCGGACAGAAAGCTTACCTTCATCGTCCGGTTCAGTCTGCACTTCTGCCACTTGGCCCCCCAGATTCAGCAAACGGACCCGCTCGCCCAGCTTAGGGCGGTAGCCGCCGGTGCGCTTGGCCGGGTGGTTGCCCGTGGGCAACTGCTTTTCTTCGATTTTCTTTAGGGATTCCGACGCTTTTTGGGCCGCTTGGGCATTACCACCACTCTTTTGCAAATTGCGGATCACCTGGGCCACTTCGCCGCGAGCTTGGGCAATGGCCCCCTGCACCGCCTGTTCCTGCTGCTCTTTGAGGGCGTCTTCCCGGGCCTTCAACAACGCCGCCCGCTCTTCAATTTCCGCCTTTAGCCGTTCTGCCTGGGTCAAAATATCGGCGGTTTGTTGGGCTTTGGTTTCCTGCTCCCGTCGCTGGGCTTCTAACCCAGCAATCACGTCGTTCACGTCCGCTTGACCACTAATGCCCACATACTGCTGGGCCTGCTCCAAAATGTGCGGGTCTAGCCCCAATCGTCGAGCAATGGTCAACGCATTGGAGCGCCCTGGAATGCCCCACAGTAATCGGTACGTCGGTGACAGGCTAACATCGTCAAACTCTACCGACGCATTTTCAAAGCGCTCGTCCTGATACTTGAGCGCCTTGAGTTCACCAAAGTGGGTAGTGGCAATGGTGAGACGAGCATGGTCCGCCAGGTATTGAAGCAGTGAGATCGCAAGGGCACTCCCTTCAGAGGGATCGGTGCCTGCGCCGACTTCATCAAGGAGGACAAGGGAGTTGGCCGGGGGCGTGGGGCGGTTTGTCAGCGAGGGTTCAGGTTCAGTAGGTAAAGTGTCTTCAACAGGTTCGAGGGTTACAGGCGATGTCAGATCAGGCGACGCAGAAGACAACCTCCGGGCATCCAACGCGTCCAAAATCCGCTCAATCCGTTTGATATGCCCTGAAAAGGTGGACAAACTCTGCTCAATGGACTGCTCATCGCCAATATCCGATAGCACCTGATCGAACCAGGGCAGCTCGACGGGTTCCCTAGCCGGGACAAACAGCCCAATCTTTGCCATTAGCGCCGCCAGGCCCAACGTTTTTAGGGTGACGGTCTTGCCGCCCGTGTTAGGCCCAGTAATGGCCACGACCCGCAGTTCGGGGCGCATGGTCACGTTGATGGGCACCACCTCAGGGCCGTCTTCGTGACGCTGTTGCCACATTAATAAGGGGTGACGCAGCTGGCGCAGGACGGTTTGCTCATTGCTATCCACAAAGCGGGGAGGATTGGCCTCTAGCCAGTGGGAATAGCGCGCACGAGCGGTGGCCAAATCCAGGGTGGTGACCACCGCCAGCAACAGCTCTAGATCGTCAGTAATCTCCGCCACCTGCTCGGAGAGGCGCTGGCGCACGGCCTCTTCTTCGCGCTCTTCTTGACGTTGGGCCTGGCGCAGTTTGTTGCCCAGCTCTACCACGGCCTGGGGCTCTATATATAACGTGGCCCCACTGGTGGACACATCGTGGACAATGCCCGGCACGGAATCCTTTTGAGGCGCTTTGACCGGGACAACAAAACGCTCGCTCCGCTGGGTAATAATCAGCTCTTGCATCGCCCCAGGATGGCGCTGCAACAGGCGCTGTAGGCGGGATTGAATGTCACTGTGGAGCTGTTTAAGCTTGCGGCGGATGCCTTCGAGTTTGGGGTTGGCACGGTCCGTGACCTTGCCCCGGTCATCAATGCAGTGGTGAATGGACTGCTCCAGCTCAGGGTAAGTCCGCAACTGACTGACCAGATCTTGTAAAACCGGGTATTCGTCTTCTTCCTGGGCATCAATGGTGCGGCGCAGTTGACGGGCACCCGCCAGGGTCGTAGCAATGGCCAGCAGCGCTTCTCCCGTCAGAATACCTTTACGCTCGGCCCGCTCTAGGGACTCCCAAATGTCCTGAATACCGCTGAACTTGAGGGGCGTCACGGCATCGAGCTGATGGGCTTCACGGGTTTGAGCCAAGAGCGTTTCGCTTTCGGCTCGGGCAGACGGAATGCGAACATTGCGGGCAGCAATGGCCCCCAGTTTCGTCGCCGCAAAGGTGGCCAAATGCTCGCACAGGCGTGGCCAGTCCAGCAGATTCAGCGTTTCAGCTTGAATGGAGGGGGAAGAAGGCAAAGATTCTGGTGGGATCACTATTATTTAATAATGTTAGTCCACTGTCTGAGGAAGCGCTGCCTTGCTACCGTCAGATTTACTCATGCATCGGCCCCAGGGCGACTCGGTCATGCCTAAGCACTTGCCCGTCAACGGAGAGTGGCTGGCAAAGGCCACAGTGCTGATTGATTTATTTAAGGACGCAGTGGGCGGCACCCAGGGCGACCTTAACCGGGCGCTACAAACCCTAGAGGGAGAAGAGACTGACTACCGCATTAAGCGGGGTCTGGCCCATATTCTCCGTAGCAGCTTTAGCACCTTTGAAATTGTCAGCCCCTTAGACCCACAAGAACTGCGACAAAAGATATTTACCCTATCGGCCCAGTCGGCCCAGTCGCCAGATGCCGCAGAACATCATCTTGAAACGCTCGCCGCACAGCTCACCCAAACCCTAGAGCGGCCGGTCGAACCTGTCCATATCCGCCAGGGACTCTACGCTGACCTTCAGGAAAATCGCATCCTGACCCAGTTTGATGCACCCACACCGGATGCGCTGCTGCATCGCTACAACCTGTCCCAGGTGCAGGGTATTTTTTACCGGGCCAGCCATGTGGTGTTGAACGTGCACCGCAACGATCCGGGCGAATATAAGCTGATGTTCCGCTACCTGAAGCTATTTCGGTTAATGACCTATATCGAAGGCGAGGCCGACCAGGGCTTCACCGTCACCATCGACGGACCAGCCAGCCTGTTTAAACCCAGTACCCGCTATGGACTCGACATCGCCAAGCTGCTCCCAGCCATTCTCCATGTCACCAAATGGGAACTCACGGCCACCCTCCAGTGGAAAGACAGCTATACTCGCCAAACCAGCCAAAAGCGCTACACACTGGCCCATACCTGCGCCCTAGTGAGCCATTATCCCCCCGGCAAACCTTACGACAGCATGCTCGAAGCAGCTTTTGCCGAACGATGGGGAAAGCTAAAGACGGAGTGGAAACTTGAGCGAGAGGTAGATCTAATCCCAATTCCAGGCAGCGTCATGATCCCAGACTTTCGGCTGGTGCATCCCGATGGACGCACCTATTTGCTGGAGATCGTGGGCTATTGGCGGCCCGAGTACCTGCGAAAGAAATTTTCTCAGGTGCGACAGTCTGACTGCGACAATCTGATTTTGGCAGTGTCAGAGCGCCTCAATTTAGAGAAAGCAGGTGTCAAAATTGACCAAACTCCCGCCAAAATTGTTTGGTTCAAAGACAAGCTTCAGCCTAAAGCTGTACTTGCTGAGCTGCTCTAACGGGAATGCTTAATTGTAGTCTTCGACATTTATGTTGACGCCCCTAAGAGCGGCTATCCGACTCAGCGCCCAACAATCGATGACGACGTGGCCTATAGCTGTGTCAGACCGGATCTCTCAGTTGCCCTCAACCTTAGCCCTAACGGGTCAGGATGTTATCGCAAACCTATGCCAGGCGACTGATCTTCCCTATAATGACCGGATAAAGTGACAATGACCGGATAAAGTGACCCCTTTCTTGAATATCGTCGTTTGTCTGCTTGAGCCCCTGGCTGAGTTCCCTCCTCCAACGCCAAACCTACCCACTTCGTTCCTTAAAACCCAGCCCTAAGCCCACCATGACCACTGTTTTGATTGTGGATGACAGTTCTACCCTGCGGGAGATGATTTCCGGTCTCCTGATCAAGGCAGGTATGACTGTTTTAGAAGCAACCGATGGCGTGGAAGCCAAAGATAAGATCACAGCAAATCCGCCTGATCTGGTTATTCTCGATATTGTGATGCCCAATATGAATGGGTATGAGCTGTGCCGTTGGGTCAAAAGCAACCCTGAAACCCAGGAAGTGCCCGTGGTGATTTGCTCCTCTAAGAATGAAGACTTTGACCGCTACTGGGGGATGAAACAGGGCGCAGATGCTTACATCGCGAAGCCCTTTCGGCCCGTAGAAATGGTAGAGACCGTTAAGCACCTCCTTAGGGGCCGGTAAGGTTTGCAGTGGAAGTGAAGTAATGAAATAGTGAATGGGTGAAGTCGCGAAAGACGTTCTGTCCTGGCTACTTTAGGCAAATGACCGATTCACTGATTGATTCCTTACTTATTCACTAGACACTATGGCAATGCAACTGCGGGTGTACGTCCCTCCTCATCCTTTAATCAAGCACTGGTTGGGTGTCGTCCGTGATGCGGCAACGCCGTCAGCTGTGTTTCGCAATGCCATGATCGAAATGGGGCGATGGCTCACCTACGAGGCTGCCCGTGAGTGGTTACCGACCGTTGACGTCACCATCGAAACACCCTTAGCCGAATGCCCGGCAACTTTTGTCAATGCCGAGGTGCCCATGGTGATCATTCCAATTTTGCGGGCAGGATTGGCCCTCATGCCAGGGATTGAGTCAGCCCTGCCAACGGCTTCGGTCTACCACTTGGGGTTCGCCCGGGATGAAGAAACCTTAGAGGCAACCTGCTACGTCAATAAGCTCCCTGCTCAATTGCCAGAGAACACCCACGTGATGATCAGCGAGCCGATGCTGGCCACCGGGGGCACGATGATGGCAACCATGAAAGAGCTGACTGAGCGAGGTGTTAATCCCAGCTTGGTACGGGTCATTTCCATTGTGGTCTCGCCCGTCGCCCTCAAAAAGCTGGCCGATGCCTACCCAGAAATTACAATTTATTCTGCGGCCATTGATGAGTCGTTGGATGAAAATGGCTTTATTGTGCCTGGATTGGGTGATGCTGGCGATCGAACCTTCGCCACATAACGCAGTTGGCCTGGGGTAATCGTACTGGAGTTCCAATACCCGATGTAACAACATCCCCAAGGGTTACAACATAAGGTTACACGGTGAGGTTGAACTGTCCATTGCGCCGTAGGATGAGAGACGGTAGTTCGCGCTTTCGCTTCGAGGACAGGTTAACGAATGAGTCAGGGAAATTTTACGGGCGGTTTCTTTTTAGGGGCGCTGTTTGGCGGTGTCCTGGGGGGTGTAGTCGGTGCCCTGGCTGCGCAGCGACTGACCCAAGAAGAAGACAGCCACCTGGACTTTGGCGAACTGTCGGATGAGCTGAAGCGCAACCTCTCGAACGTCACCCAAGAAGAGCGCATGGAGTTGGCCCGTCGGGGACTAGAAGATAAAATTGCTCAGTTGAATTCAGCCATTGAAGATGTGCGATCGCAAATGAGCAATGGTCATACCCCTGCAGAACCCGCTCCGGTAGCGCGTCCTTACCCCGACTCGGTAAACTAGGGCCTGGCAACCTTCTCAACGGTCCTCTAGACCGCGCGTTTCCCCAGAAAGATAGGGGGTTGA
>JBCBOC010000086.1:0-9398 GCA_039821475.1 Cyanobacteria bacterium J06632_22
ACATTTTCAACGGGATTTTCTATGGCGCAAGTTTCTCCGATGGTTCTTGTAATACTCGATGGCTGGGGCTATCGGGAGGATGCCGACGGTAACGCAGTTCAGCGAGCGAACACTCCCGTTATGGACAGCCTTTGGGCGGCCTATCCCCACGCGACGATTCGGACCTCTGGTAAGGATGTGGGGCTACCCGACGGTCAGATGGGCAACTCTGAGGTGGGGCATCTCAATATTGGCGCGGGTCGTATCGTGCCCCAGGAACTGGTTCGTATCTCCGATGCGGTCGACGATGGCACCCTGCAGGAAAATCCTGCATTGCTGGAAGTTTGCCAAAAGGTTCGCTATAGCGGCGGCAAGTTGCATTTGATTGGGCTTTGCTCAGAGGGCGGGGTTCACTCTCATTTAGACCATTTGATTGGCCTGTTAGAAATGGCCAAGGCCCAGGATTTGTCTGAGGTCTGTGTGCATGCTATTACCGATGGCCGCGACACTAAGCCCGCGAGCGCTGGGGAGTCACTGCAGGTGCTGCAGGATTACGTTGATGCCAATGCCTTTGCGCGGATTGTGACCCTAAGCGGCCGCTACTTTGCCATGGATCGGGACCGTCGATGGGATCGGATCCGTAAGGTCTACCAGATTATGGTGGCTGATGATGAGGGGACGGGACAATCACTGATTGAGGCGATTCAAACGGCCTATCAGAACGAGCAGACCGATGAATTTATCGAGCCTGTTCGACTCGCGGCGGGTGCTGTAGCGCCTGGCGATGGCGTTATCTTTTTCAATTTTCGCCCTGACCGGGCACGTCAGCTAACCCAGGCGTTCACCGATGATAATTTCGATGGGTTTGAGCGTGATCAGGTGTATCCGCTGTCATTCGTCACGATGACCCAGTACGATAGCTCGTTGCCGGTGCAGGTGGCTTACCCGCCTCAAAATCTGGATAATATTTTGGGTCAGGTAGTTGCTGAGCAAGGCTTAAAGCAGTTCCGCACGGCCGAGACCGAGAAGTATGCTCACGTCACCTATTTCTTTAACGGTGGTTTAGAGGAGCCTTTCCCCGGTGAGGACCGCGAGTTGGTGCCCAGTCCTATGGTACCGACCTACGATAAGGCACCCGCAATGTCGGCTAAGGCAGTGACGGAAGGTGCGATCGCAGCAATCGACAAGCGAGAGTATTCACTGATTGTCATTAACTACGCCAATCCTGACATGGTGGGCCACACTGGCCGAATGGACGCTACCGTGGATGCACTCCAGGCGGTGGATACTGAAATTGGGCGGCTGGTGAGTGCGGTCGTGGGTGCCGGTGGCACCACAATCATCATTGCCGACCACGGTAATGCCGAGTACATGTGGGACGAGCAGCAAAAGCCTTGGACGGCCCACACCACGAATCCCGTGCCCTTCATCCTCATCGAGGGTGAAACCCTGAAGATCCCAGGCCGGGGTACGGAAGTGGCCCTGCGTGATGACGGTCGTCTGGCTGATGTGGCGCCGACGATTCTCGATATTTTGCAGCTTCCTCAGCCGCCTGAGATGACTGGGCGTACCATGCTCAAACCGATTAACGTGGACATCAAACAAAACCGCACACCAGTCAAGGTCTCGCTGTAGTGCGCTGACGGGAAGGTGATTTTGGCTAGATGCGATACGATGCCGTCGCTAGGCGCGGCGGCGGCGTTCTGCGTTGCGGTAGTGTGATGCGGTACCATAATAAATGCATTATTTATTCAGCGTTAGCTCATGGTCACGAACGTTTTGCAGATAGTCTGGCTGGTTGCAGCAGTAGGCTTGGTCATTTTGGTGATGCTGCACAGTCCTAAAGGCGACGGTCTGGGCGCGTTGGGCGGCCAGGCTCAGCTGTTTACCAGCACCAAAAGTGCTGAAACGACGCTAAACCGCGCAACTTGGACGTTGACGATTCTATTTATGGGCACCACTGTGATTCTGAGCGGTGGCTGGCTAGATACGCTGGAGCCTGCCCCTGCGGTGGACAATGCCCCAGTCATTGAGCAGCCAGCACCGGAGGCGCTGCCGTCTGACCTGACGGCGCCTGCCCCTGCCCCAGTTTCGGAGTAACGCTACCGGGCTTGAATCTGCATGGGTAAGCCGTGCCGGAGTCGAGTATTGAAACTGAAGTAGGGTTCCATGACGTAGTCTGGGGTCGTCTTCAGGCGATAGTGCTGCAAAATTGTAGCGAGATTAATACGCATTTGTGTTAAGGCAAAGGCTTGTCCTAGGCAGATGCGAGCACCGCCGGAGAAGGGTAAGTACGCAAATTTTGGAATCTGGCTGCGGACGCTGACCTCGAAGCGATCTGGGTTGAAGGTCAGGGGATCGGGGTAAATATCGGCGCGGCGGTGCACGGTCCAGGGTGAAATCAGCACCATTGCGCCTTTTGGAATCTGACGATTGGCCCAAGTGGCGGTTTCAATGCTTTGTCTTGCAAATATGGTCGTGACCGGGAACAGCCGCATCGACTCCTTCAGGATGCATTCTAAGTAGGGCATTTGAGCGAGGTCTTCAAAGGTGACGGCCCGCTGTCCGAGCACCTGTTGGATCTCATCCTGTAGCCGTGCTTCTATCTCAGGATGCTGCTGGATCAGATACAGGGTAAAGGCCAAGGAGTTTGCCGTGCCCTCGTATCCTGCCGCAAATAGATTAGTGACTTCGTTGCAGACCTGCTGATCGGTAATGAGGTCTGTGGAGTCGCTGCTTTGGGCCTCGACCAATAAGCTCAAAATATCGGTATAAGTGCCGGGATTTTGACGCCGCTCAGCAATCAAGGGATCCATGAGTTGTCGGCCTGCTGCAATGTAGCGTTTCATTTCTAACGTGGCCGGTAACGGTAGCCATGCTGGAACGGGGATGCCTGAGATGCGCCGGTTAAACAGATCAATAAAGCGGACGATGGCTTTCGCTTCGGCCCGTTCCCGTAGGTCTACACCAAAGAATGCTTGGCTGGTGATGCCCATGTTGAGGTCTCTCATTGCCTCACAGATCTCTATCGTTTGCCCAGGTTGCCATTGTTTGACCAGAGCTTTTGACTCGTCAACCATGATTTGGGCATGATCGCGGATCTGTTGAGACTGGAATGCAGGCTGCAGGGTTTGCCGGACAAGTTGCCAGAGTCGACCGTCGGCGGTGAACAGATTTTCGCCGAACAGTCCTTTGGCGGCCCACTTTACCGTGGTGGGCTTATGGAATTTCTTAGCTTGTCGCACCAGCACCTCGCGGATATCGTCCGGATGGTTGAGGTAGTAGGCATTGACCAGGCCTAGGGGGACCTTGAGAAAATCTCCCTGTTGAGAGAGTCCCTCTAGATAGCCGATCATGTCTTGCCGCATGGAACGGGTATGGCCAGCGGTGGGGCGTTGGGCGATCGCAACGGTCATAGTGCAGAGAGGCGAATATTTTGCTGACTGTCGTTATAGTAAACCAACCCCAATACCCATGCTGATATCCAAGGACGCAACTGTAGACGCTGACGAGCAGTATGCTTATTTCTCGATTTGGTGGAAGGCTTTTGACCCGCAAGACATTCCTCTGCGGTTAGGAGGACGCCCTGACGAAAGTCTGGCGGAAAGGCGATCTCCATCCTCAAACCCGAAGTCCTCTAAGCGACAGTACTTGGCAGCTTCATTTTCGATTAGATATATAGCGCGGGCCACTTTTCGTAGGACAGTTCTGGCTGTGAAACCCTTGGTATTGGAGTAAAGTGGCCCGCAACCGCGCATAAACGTTTGTGGCGATTGCGATAAAAGAGAAAATTTAGAGTCGCATATTCAAGAGATATGTAAGCAATTATGGCAGTCGAAAGGTGGGTAGTAGGCCCATAGGGGGCCAGCATAAAGACCTTCTGTGCCAGGAACTGTCCCTAGAAACTCGATGAATGCGATATCTCAACACGATCTAGCTTTTCAGGAGATTTTTCAAAAATTTTCTGGGTGTTTGCAACTTGTTGCCTTTTTTAAGAGTGGCAATACTAGCTTTCAGCTCACGCGATATTCGTTATACGTTGATGGCGATGTCTACCATATTGGCGATGAACAGGCATTTATAGTAGCCTGAGTTGGCGATTTTCATCATCTTCTATAACATCTTTATTTTGTTCTTCTGGGGGCTCTAAAACACCTGTGGGTTCTTCATTAATGAGCGCTTCGGCCGCAGTAATCATATCGTCGGCGATGTCTTTTAAGTCTTCTCGATTAGCTAAATAGGCCTGTAGGGCAACAATGGGTTCTAGGCTACTGTCGGCACCTAACTCGGGTAGACGCGGCCGAGAGAGTTGACTTACCAGTTCGGGATGAATGGTGTAAGTATGGGCTGCGGCAAGGGCGTCGTGGATTGCGGCATTATCGACCTGGTCAATCTGGTCGGCGCGGAGCTTATATAAAAGACGAACAACGGCATCGGTGAATGATGTTGTGCCAATGGTGTCAAGCAGGGTTTTGTTGGGGGTGTCAGACTCAGTGAGATCCACCCTTAGGGTTTGAAAGGAGCGGGCGGGCAGGGGGCAGAAGTGCATGGCAGTGTTGCCCTTGGCCAAGTCCACCATGACGTAACCCTTGTCTTCTTTCTCTTCGCTAAAGTCTACCCGCTCAATGCTGCCGGGATAGACCATCAGGGGGTTCTGGCAGAGAACCTGATGCTTGTGCACGTGCCCTAGGGCAACGTAGTCGAAGCAGGGTCGAGCCAGCAGCGACATGGGTACGGTAAAGCCCTTGCCCACGGCCAGGAAGCGCTCTGCGCCGAAACGAGCGGTATCTGTCATCACGTGGGCCAACAAAATGCTGGGTAGGTCGGGATCGAGCTGTCGAATCTCCGCTTCTAAGACGATGCGCAATCGGTCGAGCAGGAGTTCGCCCACGGCGCCCATGGATAGGCCCTCGGTTTCAGGTCGGGTCAGCAGGGTAGACCGAGTCAGCCAGGGCAGGGTCACCACCTGAACGGGACCGTTACGGGTCTGAAGGCGGTGGGTTTCTAGCCGGTCGCCCACCACAAAGCCAGGGATGCCCAAGGTTCTGTAGATGCAAAGGCTAGCTCCGCCCATGCCTTGAGCATGTTGGTCGTGGTTGCCCACCAGGAGGACGGTCGGTATCTGGGCCTCTACCAGGCGGCGAAACTGTTGGGCAAAGGCTTGCTGTACCACTGGCGGGGGGGTGGCGTCGGGAAAGGCGTCACCCCCAAATAGCACCAGATCGACTGACTGATCGACGGCGGCATCGATACAGCGGCTGAGGGTGGCCACAAAGTCTTCGAAACGGCTGTTGAGCCCGGTGTCTGGGTTGGTGCGCCCATGGCTAAAGCCACTGCCAAGGTGAATATCTGAGAGGTGAAGGAGCCTGAGCGTCATGGTCGTGAAGGGTGCGATCACACCAGTACATGCGACCCAACTTACCGTGAAATTGCCGGTAAAACCACTCGGTTCTTGGCCGATTCACGTCCAATGTAAAGCTACGATTAGCGACGTCTCCGCAGGTTACGCAGATGGGGGCCAGTAGACGCCTCGTACGGACAAAATCTCTCCGTAAATCCTGCGAAAGTGAGGGGATTCACCCCTCGCCCAGGAACTCCGTAATCCCCGCAAACGGTGACCACGGGGAACTACGGAGTTGAAAAGCTGCTGAAGTTGCAGGGAGCGTTACGGATGAGAGGGGCCTCGTCAGAAGAGCTAAATAACAGACACTACCAGACGGGTTTATTTACTATGGTCACTACAATGAGCACAGCAGCCAAAGCCACTAACCGCTATGAGAAATTAGCAGCAGCGGTAAAACGGACATTCTTGTGGGGGTTTACGGAGGACGATGGTTCTACTAGCGGCCCGGATGTTGCTGTGTTTGAGCGTCGGACACCGGATTGTGAAGATTGCTATGTCTATCAGCCTGGCGATAGCTGTGATGTAATTGACGAAGGCTACGACCTGTTATGGCTGCAAAAGATTAGTCAGCAAGACGTCTCAGTCAGCCAGACTTGCCATGGCAAGTTCCAGGTCAGCTACCAGGGGCAGCCCATTATTCGGATGCGTGGCGTGGATCTGATTCGCACCGAAGATGGTTGCTTCTCCCTAGATCATTGGCTACTGGCCGCATAGATACAGCGGATCACCGTTCCCTCAGCTGACGCCTTGCTGAGCGTAAAACGCATCAATCTGTTCAAATAGAGTATTGATGTGCTGTTCTGTGGTGAAAGGATTGAGGAGGACGGCTTTGAGCCATCGCTGTCCGCGATAGGTGGGCAATGAAAGAAAAGTGTGGCCCTGGTCAATAAGATATTGCTGGAGAGATTGATTCCAGCTGTCCCATTGGGCTGTTGTGAGGTGCCGTGGCGTTCCTCGAAAACAGATCAGATTCATCTGAGGTTGACCGGCGAGCGTCAGATAGGAGCGTTGTTGAACCTGGGTCGTAAAATGTTGGGTTAGCGCATAGTTATGGTCAATAATGTTGGCATAGCCAGTTTTGCCCAGATGCTGTAGCGATAGCCAAAGCTTGAGAATATCTGCGTGGCGAGTGCCCTGAACCGTAAATTCTCCTAGGTTGAACCAGGATCCGTCATCGCCCATGTAGGGCGCAGCCACACGAAAGTGCTGTTGCAGCACATTAAAGTTTTTGAACAAAACGCTAGCGCAGGTCTTGGCAACGTACAGCCATTTCTGCGGATTAAAGGTCACCGAATCAGCCTGCTCAATACCTTCAAGCTGGTGTCGATGTTGGTCTGAGAAAATGACAGCCCCGCCGTAGGCTGCATCGACATGGAGCCAAAGATTGTGGGTCTGGGCAATGTGGGCAATGTCAGGAATGGGGTCAATACTCCCGGTGACGGTAGTGCCGGCTGTGGCAACAACGGCGAAGGGGTGTTGTCCCTGGTGATAGGCCTGTTCAATCTTGTTTGCTAAGTCTTGGGGCTCAATCTGTGAATTTGCATTGGTGCGGATGGGAATGACGCCGTGGGTCCCCAATCCCAGCATCATGGCCGCTTTTTGTAGGGATGTATGGGCTACCTCAGAGGCAAAGAGGACGGGCTGGGGTAGTCCGGAAATGCCGGTTGCCAACGCGTTGAGCTTGGCATTGCGAGCCACGGCCAGTGCTTGGAGGTTGGCTAAACTGCCGCCGCTCACCAGCACCCCACCAGACTGCTCTCCCAAACCGAATTCTTTCGCGATTTCTGCCATCACGAGGGGCTCTAGTCGAGAGAACAGCGGTGACATCTCAACGCTGAGCAGATTGTTGTTCACTGCGGCAGCCACCATGTCCCCAAGGATCGACATGGTGGTTGGAATCGAATCCATGTGGCCAATGTAGCCGGGATGGGCGGCGTTCATGGCTTGCAGCAGGTGAGATCGCACCTGCTGCAGAAGTGTTTCTGTCTTCACCGACTGCTGGGGCACGGACACGGCCGTCGAAGCGGTGTATTTCTCCGCCAGTGCGCCAGGCGCGGGCAACGGTGCACGGCGCTCCGCCGCTGTCATGGTCTCAATCAGTAGATCGACGGTCTGGTGCAACAGCTCCCGGACAGCGTCACGGTTACTGCCATCGGGATTGAGAAACGCAGTGGACGGGAGAACCGCCCGCTCCGCCTCAGACATGGATGCCACACTCCGTTTTTTCGCTGCCTCGCCAGCGTCCGGCCCGCTCATCCTCGCCCGCCTGTACTTTTGTCGTTAGGGGCTGATCGCCAATACTGGTGTAGCCCTGGTCATGGAGGGGATTGTAGAGCACGTTTTGCTCAAAGGTGTAGCGCCAGATTGCCTTGCGGTTCCAGTGGGCCAGGGGATTGATCTTGAGGCGGCCATCCGTGTCGCGCTCAAAAATTGGTAAATCCTGCCGGTTGGCGGATTGGTCGCGGCGACGTCCCGTGATCCAGGCTGTGACTTGGAGCTCATCTAGGGCCCGCTGCAGTGGCTCTACTTTAGTCAGGTGATGGAAGCGAACCACATCCCGCTCCCATAGGGCTTCACCGTAGCGGCTGGCAAAGCTAGACCGACTATCAACGTCGGCGGCACTGAACCGATGCAACTCTAGGTTGTAGTGTTCGCGAGCTTTTGCGGCCGTGGCTAAGGTCTCAGGGAAAAGGTGCAGGGTATCAATGAAAACGACAGGGATGCGAGCGTGAAGTTCGGTGTACAGCATGTGCGTCACCGCTAGCATGCTGAAGGAGGTCATTTGCACCAGTCCGTGGGGAATGTTTTCCAGGCACCAAGCCAGAATTTGCTGGGGAGTGGCCGGGTCAAATTGCTGATTCAGGGCGGCTAGATCAAGGGTGTCTAGATTAACGGGCGATGGGCCCAGCTTGGCGGGATAGATCACCGTCCGCTCGGGCGCATCGAGACATTGCACCATGTTCAAACTCCGTGGTTGGACTGGCCGAGCGAGGCTTGCCGAGCAAGCGCGACGCAGGCCAAACATCGATCTCATCTCGGAGATCTCATCTCGGACGTACGGATCGAGGCCCACAGCAGCGCCGCAGGCAACGGGGTCGAGATTCTTGTTCGAGATTTTGGATCAATTACGCCACCTATCCTACCTTAGAAACTCCACTATTCCGACCGACAAACTGGGGATTAACCGAACTTCATGGGTTGGGTTGGGAGCATCCAGGGGTAACGGGGTCAGTGGCCTTTAGGGCTGCCCTAGGGACGATTTTAGGGACGATTTCGAGGCTTCGAAGGTCCAACTCCCCACCTAGAGACTGCTGGTTGGCATCTTATCGTAATTAAAAGACACAAAAGTTCATTGATAACCCCTTTTAGAATGGGGATATGCCTAAGCTCATTTTCTACAGCAAGCCCGGCTGTCACCTCTGCGATGGCCTTAAGGACAAGCTTGATCAGCTCAACCATCTCCCCCTTCAGATCGACCTGCGCGACATCCGTCAGAACCCAGACTGGTTTGATCGATACCAATACGAGATTCCGGTGCTGTGTCGCGTGGTAACGATGGCTCAAGCATTCCCCGAACGGGCCGTGGACAATCCCGATCAGCTGGTAGAACAGCCCTTGCCGCGGCTCTCCCCTAGAGCTCCAGTCGTCCAATTGGAGCGTATGTTACAGACTTATCTGGGGCCGTTTAAGGCAGAATAGGCGCAAACCTGTTAGGAGTTGATGACATGAAGCTGCGCGAGCTGTGGGCTAAGCTGCCGGAAGATTTGAAAGCAACGACAGTCAACCTGGATCACCCCGCCTGGGACCAGCCGGTCAAGGGGCTGTGTACGAACTCCCATGCCTGTAGTCCAGGAGATCTGTTTGTCGGTATGCCAGGGACGCGGGTCGATGGCGGTGAGTTTTGGCCCAGTGCGGTGGCCGCAGGTGCGATCGCAGCGTTGGTGTCTCCCCAGGCGTTAGCGGCGCGCCCCGCCCCAGAGCAAGATGCGCCGTTGCGGATTCCCGTGGTCGATAT
>JBCBOC010000351.1:0-4917 GCA_039821475.1 Cyanobacteria bacterium J06632_22
GTCTAGAAATTGTGTTAACTACCTTAAGTAACCAATATTTTTCAGATCCACTGTTGCAGGATGTCGATATTATTCGGCAGTACGGCGAGTTGCCAGAACTTAATTGTTTCCCAATTCATCTTAATCAAGCGTTGTTTAATATTTTAGAAAATGCCGTTCAGGCAGTGAAGGTAGTGGCATTAGACAATGTAAAACCACAGATAAACCTTAAGACACATTATTCTAAATCTTCTAGTCTTATTCAAGTTGAAATAAAAGATAATGGGCCTGGCATTCTACCCGAAAATCTACCTCAGATCTTCAATCCATTTTTTACGACTCGACCGGTGGGAGAAGGAAAAGGTTTAGGGCTGAGCATTAGCCATCAAATTATTGTGGAACAACATGGCGGTCACCTGTCTTGCCAGTCTGAGTTTGGTAAGGGGAGTTGCTTTGTGGTGGAACTACCCTGTTGAGTGAGGGAACCCGCCTGCGTAAGATTGGGGCAGCTCTATACTTCACAGAAGTGTGTATAACTTTCGCCATAAAGTTTTTTTGCCTGTTGCTGTAAGCCCAACCTAGACCAGGATATTAGCGCTGAGGGTGACCTGAGGGATGAAGACTGGATTCAGGTGGGACATGAATTTGCCCGATTTTTTGCTGCTTCTTAAGTTAAAGCAAGCAGGCGTTGCATGAGGCTCTATCGGATTATTTTTGACGGTCTGTAAAATCGCTGGGATAGCCTGAAGTCATGTGTTGTAGTTATAGCCGTCGCCACAAAGGATCTTTTTGGGGGGCTGTGCACGTCGGCGGGCCACTTGGTTCCAATGCTGGGAACGTGAGCGCCAGAATCGTCCTTAGCAAAGTGGCGAGGGCTATACTTTGTGAAGCTGTCATTCGTTGACTGAGCTTGCTCCAAAGTGACAGTGAAAGCGTGTACTAATCGTAGTCTGGATGGCTATATCGGTGAGCGGAGGATGACATGGTTAAATTTCGTCAGCTTGTAACCGTTATTCGGCAGGCCCGCAGTGGTGAGGGCGAATTGGGTGACTTGGCCCTACTCAAGGCCGATGCGTTGGGAGCAACGGCTAGCCCTGCTGTTATGGAACGCCTGCACCCCGTTGTGGGATATCATCCCCCGATTGATCTCCAAGCATTAAGTCAACTGCCGGAAGGAACGCTGGGCTACGAATACGCCCGCCATATGATTCATCACAACCTGCAGCCCTTCGTCATTAGCCCGCACCTAGAGAACATGGCCCGTCATAATGTGTTTGCCATGCGCTATGCGGTCACTCACGATATCTTTCATGTGATTCTGGGATTCGATACTAGCTATGCAGGAGAAATGGGTGTGTTGGCCTTTTCTGCGGCTCAGGGTTATAGCCGCTCTCAGTTCGTGGGGCTGTGGTTGGCAACAGTGTTGTATCCGCTATTGGCTCCGGGCCAAATACGACAGATTTTTGCCAATAAACGCCGAGGCTATAGGCTAGGACAACAAGCTGATTGTCTATTGGCTTATCGTTTTGAAGAGAACTGGGCACAGCCGCTAGATGATATTCGGTGTCAGCTCCTGAGCAGGCTACCGAAAGCTGTCTCTCTCTCCTCTTCATCCACTACAGATGCCGTTGTGGGTTAGGCTGTAGTTTGTTTTGGGTGTGAAAATAAGGACGTTGGTTGACTATCGTCTCTGGGGCGTAAGTGCGCTTTTGGGATAAGCAATGCGTTTGTGATTGTACTGTTGCCAAACCTGCACAAAAATATTTGCAATCACGCTCATGTCGTCACGGGTCAAACAGGATTCGATTAATTGATTGTCTCGCCAACGAGCCCGTAAAATTTTGTTCACCATGGAGTAGGCTTCTGCTACAGAGGCCTCTTTGTTGAGTGATCTCAGCGCAGCCTCGCAGGAATCGGCCAACATGACGATACCGGTTTCCGGTGATTGGGGAATGGGGCCTACGTAACGAAAGTCCTCTTCTTTGATGATGATGGTTGGATCGGCTTCCGCCTGTTCCTTAGCCTGGTGGTAAAAGTAGCTGATTAACATGTCTCCCTGGTGCTCAGGGATAAAGGCTTGAATCGCCTTCGGCAGGCGATGCTTACGGGCCATGACTAACCCCTCAGTGACATGCCGTTTGATAATATCCGCACTGATCCAGGGGTCCTGAATTTGATCGTGCTTATTGGGCCCGCCCATTTGATTTTCAATAAATCCCTGAGGATCGTGCATTTTTCCAATGTCGTGGTAGAGCGTTCCAGCACGCACTAACTCAACGTTGTGGTTTAGGGCCCGGGCCGCAGCCTCTGCTAAGTTGGCGACAAACATTGTGTGCTGAAAGGTGCCCGGCGCTTCGGCTGCGAGGCGTTTAAGCAGGGGGCGGTTGGGGTTGGATAGCTCCGCTAAGCGAATTGGGGTAATGACATCAAACATGGACTCCAGGTATGGACTGACGCCCATGGCAACGATGCTCCAGGCAACGCCCAAGAGGCCTTGGAGGGCTGCTGTCGTAAACAAGGTGTACCAGGCTGAGGCCGATACGGCATTGAACATCAGCGTCAAAATCAGGTAGCTGACGCCTTGGCTGAGCCCGACAAAGGCGCTAAGGAGTGCAAACTCTTCGCGGGAGCGGAGTCGGGGCGCAATCCAGGCGCCGACAAAGGCTGCGATCGCACCGGCAAAAAGTGCTGTGGTGGCCGCATTGGCACCGACGGCGAGGAGCGTCACTAGGATGCTGACCACAATCACCGCCATGATGATGCCGTAAAAGCTGCCAATCAGTAACCCGACCGTCGGCAGGCCCAAGGTGGGGAGATGCAGCGCTGCCATGCCCGCAATGGCGAGCATTAACACGAGGACGAGCACATGGTCACTGGGGCGCAGATTGGCGCCTTGGGTATGGTCGACCCATAGAAATAGTGCCACCAGGCCGCCCACCAGAATGCCAAAGCTAGTGAAGCCGAACCAGTTGAATCGCCGCCGTGTGAGTTCGAAGTGATCGAGCAGGACAAAGTCTCCCTGAGTAATCGTTTCGCCTCGCCGCACGATGGTTTCGCCTGCTTCTATCGACACCATGACCGGATCGACTTTTTCTACGGCTTGCTCCGCTCGCTGGCGAGTGCGTTCAGGATCTTCGACTAGGTTTGGGGGGAGTGTCGAGGTTAGTAAATCGACCGCAACTTTGGATAACGCTGGGGGGAGCCCTTCAGTTTGGGTGGCCTGTATCTGAAGTTCGATAGCTCGACGGAGCAGGTCATCGGGTATTCCTTCCACGATGCCTTGGGTCAGCATGCGTTGCTGTGTCGCTCGAACCTGACGTTGGAGGGCTCGCCAATCCTCCGCTTTGAGCGTGAGCAGGCTTGGCAAAAGCTGGATGTCGGTGTCATTGGCACCCTCGCTAAGCTCTGCCAGGGCCGCGGCATACTGTAGCCGTTGTGCCTGGACTTGGGCACCTACCGCCCGCAACGACTGCAGCGATGTCCGTTGTCGATAATCTGCTAACTCGCGTAGGGCAGTACGTTGCTCGGCCGTGAGCGCATTCAACTCGGTTTGGAGTGAGCCAGCCTGGAGCGGTTGCTGTAGCGCTTGTGGGGTCAGATCGGCACGCTGGGCCAGCGACCAAACGGTATTCCACTCCTGGTCATTGCTGCGATAGAGATAGGTCTGGGTCAGTTCTGAGAGGTTAGCTGCCGGTAAAATGGGCTCTGATGCGACCTTCTGGCGGGCTGTATCGATCTGCTGTAGTCGCAGCTCCAAGGCTTGACGGGCTTGGTCAGTGGTAGCCTCATCTAGTCGGAGTACCTGTACGGCGCCGGTTCGTGCCGCTTGGCGATTAGCTTCGGTGGTTTGCCGGTCGACCAGGCTCACAGCCCCAGGCGCTCTGAGGGTTTCGGGCGCCAACGTATCGACGCCCAAGGTTGGCTGGTTATAGAATCGCTGACCGAGCACTGCCGTTAGCAGCACAATAGACAGCACCGTGGCAATTTGCGTCTGGTTAAAGGGCGTATGCCTCGAAATAAAGTACAGCCCAGTCGAGGGACGCGTCGAGGTCGTGGACTGACGAATCGTCGTATTTTTGCTGCGTAGGGACGTGGAAACGTCTTCCCACGGTAGCCAGCGCTGCAGGTTACCCTGGCAGCCTTGCCAAAACTGCTGCCATAGCTTGACAGTTGGGCGTAGCCAGCGTCGCAGCTCGTCCAAAAAATTGCGCCTGTTTGCCCCAGGCTGACTGGAAAACCCGCGCTTTTTCATGATCCTACGGAAGACATCGCCTTAGATGACCATTGACGTGGGTGGCTAACTTAAACCGAATGTTGCAATCAATCAGATACAGCCTGATGTCGGCACCTTTTCCTGTGCTCAGGACGAGAAGGGGGATTGGCTAGTTTGGGGATGGCTGAGTGGGTAGTCCTCTGGGCAGTCTTCTAGAACCTGTGGCCCACAGCATGTGAGCCAAGAGCGTTGACAGCCCAGGCCCTCACTGCCTAATCGCTGCTGCGGCTTTAAATCTAGAGACAGACGTTCCGCCATTATAATCCGATTTTTTCGGTCCGACGGAGGATGGGACAGTCATTGGCGGTGGGGGGCATGGATGTTGGGCAAGACGGGCAGTTGATCTGGGGATGCGGTCAAATGTCCGGCCCAAGCTGCGGATAGTTGTAGTATTGACGGCTGTAGGTTCTTTTCTACCGCTGTTTTGGGAAATAACGGTTGCCCGCCCCATAGACCTGCCAGAAAAGCTGCGATCGCACCTGAAATTTCGGGTTCAGTGCCGTGCTCACAGGCCATGACTTGAGCCAGCTGGGTGGTCAGGGCACCGCATTCTGATACGACCAGTAATGCCCTCAGGGCGGTTATCACAGGTGAAGGGAGCCGGTTTGCCTCAGGGGGGAGATTGCCGGTGGCTAGGGTGAGGCTGGGGTCCCGTGCTGCTTGAA
>JBCBOC010000276.1:0-5746 GCA_039821475.1 Cyanobacteria bacterium J06632_22
AAAATCCGCTCTTCACCCATTTCAACGACATCATTGAGATTTTCAAGAAATATGATGTTTCGTTTAGCTTGGGCGACTCGTTGCGCCCAGGCTGTACCCACGATGCCTCAGACGAAGCCCAGCTCGCAGAATTAAAGACCCTGGGAGAGCTCACCCGGCGAGCCTGGGAGCACAACGTTCAGGTGATGGTTGAAGGGCCAGGTCATGTGCCCATGGACCAGATTGAGTTCAATGTGCGAAAACAAATGGAGGAGTGTTCGGAAGCGCCATTTTATGTGCTGGGGCCGCTCGTGACAGACATCGCCCCTGGCTATGATCACATTACCTCTGCCATCGGTGCGGCCATGGCGGGCTGGTACGGTACAGCTATGCTGTGCTATGTCACCCCAAAAGAGCATTTGGGATTGCCCAATGCTGAAGATGTTCGTAACGGGCTGATCGCTTACAAAATTGCAGCCCATGCGGCAGACATTGCCCGACGGCGTCCGGGGGCTCGCGATCGCGACGATGAACTATCCAAAGCTCGCTACAACTTTGACTGGAACCGCCAGTTCGAGCTGTCCCTAGACCCAGAACGGGCCAAGGAGTACCACGACGAAACCCTGCCCGCCGACATCTACAAAACTGCCGAGTTCTGTTCCATGTGCGGACCCAAGTTCTGCCCCATGCAAACGAAGGTCGATGCTGACGCTTTGACAGAGCTGGAGAAGTATCTGGCGAAAGAGCCGGTACCGATTTCTTAGGGTAAGAGAAGGTAGGAGATAGGAGGTAGAAGACAGCAGTCTCGTCTTCTATCTCCTAATGTTTATTTGCGTTTTTCCCCTTCTCCGTTCTCCCGTGCCCCGTTTCCCTACACCGACAAGAACTGCTGAATTACGCTCTGACTCAGCCCACTGGTCGGTCCAGATGCAACAATGCCGCCTTTTTGCATCGCGTAGTAGTAGTCTGCCTGGCGGACGAAGTGCAAGTGCTGTTCTACAAGAAGAACGGACGTGCCGGTTGTCTCAATAATGCGGCGCACGGCAGCTTCAATGTCGAGAATAATGGACGGTTGAATGCCTTCGGTGGGTTCGTCTAGCAGTAACAGTTTGGGTTCACCAATCAGTGCGCGGGCGATGGCAAGTTGTTGCTGCTGTCCGCCGCTGAGGTCACCGCCCATACGAGGCAACATGGTTTTGAGGACCGGGAAAAGCTCATAGACCAATTCGGGTACTTCCTTACTGCGACGAGCTGGAGGCCTAGCCTCCATACCGATGAGCAAATTTTCAAGTACCGTCAGTCGCGGGATAATCTCTCGCCCTTGGGGAACATAGCTAATGCCTTGCCTTGCCCGCTGGTCAGCTGTGAGCTTGAGAATGGAGCGATCTTGATAGCGAATATCGCCACTTCGAGGCTTAAGCAGGCCAATAATGTTCTTGATCAGCGTGGTTTTGCCTACGCCATTGCGGCCAATCAGGCAAATCATTTTGCCTGCGGGTACGTTGAGGTCCACATCTCTGAGAATGTGGCTCTCACCATAGAAAAAATTTAGGCGAGAGATATTCAAAACGGTGCCAGTGTCCGCGTCAGGGGTGGGCGGTGTTACTGTGGCTTGAACCATATTTCTTGAGGGATATGTCGGGTTACAGCAGAGACTGTTTTAGAGCCTAGTGTTGGGGAACTTCGTCTTCAGGCGCAGCACCGAGGTAGACCTCAATGACGCGAGGGTCGGATTGAACATCGGCCATAGGGCCTTCGCACAGGACGCTGCCCTCGTGCAGTACGGTGACCTGCCGGGCAATTTGGCGGACGAACTCCATATCGTGCTCAATCACAATAATGGAATGGCTTTCGGCCAGAGACAACAGGAGGTTGCCGGTTTGTTCTGTTTCTTCGTCGGTGAGTCCGGCCACCGGTTCATCCACTAATAGTAGGTCCGGCGACTGGGCAACCAGCATGCCAATTTCTAGCCACTGTTTTTCGCCATGGGACAGCAGAGCCGCAGGCATGTCGGCTTTCGGCTCTAGGCCAATGGTCTGCAGTAGACCGCCCACGGTGCGCCGTTCGGCTTGGGGCGTTTTTTTGAATAGGGTGGGCAGCACGCCTTTGGTGCGGTTCACGGCCAGTTCTAGGTTTTCCCGTGGGGTGAGGTTGAGATAAACGCGCGGGGTTTGAAATTTTCGTCCGATCCCGAGCTGGGCAATTTTGTGCTCGGGGATCTTGCTGAGGTTTTTGCCCTTGAAGAAGGCTTTGCCCTGGGTGGGCTGGACTTTGCCCGTGATGACGTCTAAGAAGGTGGTTTTGCCTGCACCGTTGGGGCCGATGATGACGCGGAGTTCACCAGGGGCCATGGAAAAGTTGAGGGTGTTGAGGGCTTTGAAGCCGTCAAAGCTGACGGTGACGTTTTGGATGTCGAGGATTTTTTCTGACATTGTTTTGGTGACGGACGAAGTCGCTTGATTCTCTGCGCGGGGTTTATATAGCACGCCGACTTAAGTCCTTCTCTTCTTCAAGCCCCTCTCCCTTAGGGAGAGGGGCTTGGGGTATAGAGCGTTACTCTTCCCGTAGAGTGGACGCCGGCATCACTTACTCGACAGCTCTTGACGTTCTTGCTGGACGTCTGGGTCGAGCTCCAAGTCGGGGTAAGTGACAAGCGGTTCGGGGCGGCCAAATAGGCTGCGGAACTGTCCGAGGGCCCGGTAGCGAGCCCAACCGACGACACCGTCAGGAAGGACAGTCACGACGAGGAGGAACAGGGCGCCCTGGAAAAACTGCCAAACGGCAGGGAAGCTTTCGCTCAGGAGGGCCTGGGCCCAGTTGGCTACAAGGGCCCCAAGGATGGCGCCCACTAGGGTGGCGCGTCCCCCGACGGCAACCCAGATCACCATCTCAATGGAGAAAGCAATGCTCATGGCCTGGGGGGTAATACCACTAGATTGGACGGAGTATAGGGCTCCGGCAATGCCGGCAATGCCACCGGAGATGGCAAATACCAAGACCTTAAACAGGGTGGGATCGTAGCCCGAGAAGCGGACGCGGTTTTCGTCGTCGCGAATGGCTACTAGCAGTCGGCCAAAGCGACCGCTGGTGAGCCAGCGACAGAGACCGTAGATCAGTCCTAGGAAAACTACGGTGGCGACATAGAAGTTGAACTGCATTTTGTCGCCGCCCACCAACTCCCCAAACAGCAGCGTGGTGTCAGTACCCAGACCGTTGGTGCCGTTGATCAGCTTTTGCTGACCGTTGAAGAAGTTGAAGAACACCACCAGCATTGCCTGGGTGAGAATCGAGAAATACACCCCGCGAATGCGGTTTCTAAACACCAGATAGCCCAGCAATCCCGCCACAATAGTGGGGATCAGCACCAGGCCAATCAGGGTCAACGGCAGTGAATAAAAGGGCTTCCAGAAAAAGGGCAACTCAGACACGCCATAAAGGCTAAAGAATTCCGGCAGCCCATCTCCTACGGTGCTGAGCTGGAGGTGCATGGCTAGAGCGTAGCCGCCCAGGGCAAAAAAGATGCCATGCCCCAGACTTAGCAGACCAGTAAAGCCCCAAATAAGGTCAATCCCCAAGGCCACAATCGATAGGGCGAGGAAACGCCCTAATAGGCCGAGACGAAAGTTGGAGAGCAGAAGCGGAACGATGAGAATAAGAACGAGGGCGATGCCAATTACGATGGCGGCCTCGAGTGCGATCGCACGTTTCCTCACCCGCTTGGGTCCGGTTGAAACAGTCTGTACCATTACGCCTCCACCGATCGGCCTTTCTGGGGAAAGAGCCCCGCCGGTTTGAACTGCAAGAACGCAATAATCAGCGCAAACACCATCACCTTCGCCATACTGGTGGTAGCAAAGAAATTCAAGATGTCCATCACTGGCTGCAGGGCTTCGCTAGCCGGCAGCATTAGCATCAGCGTGCCAGAACCAATAATGTAAGTCAGGCTGCCGATGAGTAGGGCCGCTACGATACTGCCGACCAGCTTGCCAACGCCGCCCACGACCACCACCATGAACGCATCCACGATGTAGTTTTCGCCGAGGTTTGGCCCGACTGAGCCTAAGAGCGTTACGGCAAAACCTGCGACACCGGCCAGCCCAGACCCGAGGGCAAAGGTCAACGCATCAACTTTTTCGGTCGGGATGCCCAAACAAGCACTCATCTCACGATTTTGGGTCACAGCTCGAATGCGCAAACCCCAGTCAGACTTTTGTAAAAACCAGTAGCTGGCGAGGAGGCAAATACCCGTTAAGGCAATAATGAACAGCCGCGAGATCGGAAAACTTAGAGTATCGGTCATGGACCAACTGCCCTGGAGCCAGCTGGGTGCAGTCACATCTACATTCCGAGCGCTGAACCAAGCTTTATTCAGGGCCTTATTGCCATTGAGACCGATGCCTAAAACAAAGCCTGCAGCAACCGAAAGGACCAACAGAATCGCGGTTGCGGCCTTCTGAATTCGCTCCCAGTTAGCAAAGCGCTTGAGGACATATTGCCCGCCAAAAAACAGCAGAGAAAAAACAATCAGCCCCAGGACCATGGCCCAATTCACGCTACGGACAAACTGGCGCAAAATTAAACTTACGCCCCAGGTTGCCAGCAGCGTTTCCAAGGGTCTGCCGTAGAGGAAACGAATCACCCCCCGCTCCAGCGCCAGGCCAACCAGCGCAGCAACCAGAAATGCCAATGGAATCGCAGCCCAAATGTAGAACCCCTTCAGGTCATCGCCCAGCAGCTTAAACCCATTTTGGACGACATAGGTGGTGTAGGCCCCTAACATCATCAATTCGCCATGGGCCAGGTTAATCACGCCCATCAGCCCAAACACAATGGCCAGCCCCAGCGCCACAATCAGCAGGACTGCACTGACGCTAAGGCCGTTAAATAGCCCGTTAATCAAACTCTCCAACGTTGGCTAACGCTTCCGCGCCTCCATTTCGACGTACATTTCGACTCAACCCTGATGTGATCCCAGCAGCAGATAGTGCTTAGCGAATAGTGCTTAACGAATAGTGCTTCGCCAATAGGGGCCGTAATTTAGCAGGTTAACGTCCCAAATGTTATGACCCGCTATTTTGTCACTCGCTATTTGCTATTCGCTACTTCGCTTAATAAAAAAGGGAAAGGAGACCATGACACCAGCCACACCCCCTTTCCCTATCGCAGTTTTTAGAAAACAATCTGTTTGCTGGGCTACGAACGCCCAAACAGACTAGACTTCGTACTTGCCACCCTTGGCAGGGTCAGACCAGTCACAGGCGAAGCCCTTAGTATCCGGAACGTACTGGTTCCAGGGCACAGGATCTAGCGGGCCATCAGTCGAGGAGACAATCTCAAACAGACCGTCTTCACGAATCTCACCAATGCGCACCGTCTTAGAAATGTGGTGGTTGGGGTTCATGGTCACGAGGCCTTCCGGTGCATCGAAGGTTTGGCCGTAAGCCGCTTCACGCACAGCAGGAATGTCTGTGGTGCCAGCGGCTTCAACCGCCTGCTTCCACAGATAAACCATGATGTAGGCCGCTTCCATCGGGTCGTTGGTCACCCGGTCTTCACCGTACTCAGCCTTAAAGTCAGCAACCCACTTCTCGTTCGCTGGGCTCTCAACGGTCTGGAAGTAGTTCCAAGCCGCATAGTGACCCACTAGGAATTCAGGACCAATCTGACGGACTTCTTCTTCTGCGATGGAGACGGACATTACGGGGTACTTATCGGGACCCAGACCTTCACTCTTCATCTGCTTGAAGAAGGCCACGTTACTGTCACC
>JBCBOC010000341.1:0-4996 GCA_039821475.1 Cyanobacteria bacterium J06632_22
ACGGCCCCTTTGGCTTTGGCATCGGCGATGGGCATGACGTTTATGTCGGCATCGTGCCCTTCGGCAATCCAGGTGTTCACCTGAGCCTCGACCTGTTCAAGTTCTTCGGTGGTGAGGCCACGGGTAAAGTTGATGTCAAACCGTAGTCGGTCAAAGGCTACCAGGGAACCGGCCTGGGAAATTTCCACATCGACTAGCTTTCTCAGGGCCGCCTGCAACAGGTGGGTTGCGGTGTGGTTGGCCTGGGCACGACGGCGGCAGGCACGGTCAATTTGGGCGGTGACGGTGTCGCCTTTGAGCAGTGGCCCCCGCTCTACTACACCAAAGTGGACAAAGGTGCTGCCTTCTTTTTGTACATCGTCCACGCGGACAATGACGTCTGCACCCATGAGGTAGCCTTTATCGCCAATCTGACCGCCGGACTCGGCATAGAAGGGGGTTTGGTCGAGCACCACCTGAACGACGTCACCGGCGACGGCCTTTTCTGTGGCCTGCTCCTCGACAAACAGGTCTGTGACTAGGCCCGTGCCGCTGGCTTCTACATAGCCCAGGAAGGGTGTGGCCTCGATGCGGGTAGAGAGCTTTTTCAGGTCAGACTGTTGGGTCAGGTCGATCTCTTCGCGGCCCTGACCCGAAATCTCTTCGTGTTCCTTGACCGCTTCGGCGTAGCCGCCCATATCGACGGTGAAGCCCACTTCTTCGGCCATCTCCTGGGTCAGCTCAACCGGGAAGCCTTTGGTGGCAAACAGGTAAAAGGCCACATCGCCGGGAATTTCGGTCTTGCCCGTCTGCTTCAGCTTGGCAATTTCGTCGTCAAAGCTCTTGCCGCCACTCTTGAGGGTATTGAGGAACTGCTGCTCCTCGCGGGCCAGGGTGCGGGTGATGACGGACTGGCGTTCTTTAAGGTTGGGGTAGGCCTCGGCCATCAGTGCGATCGCACTTTCTGCTACGGGCACAATAAACGGCTGCTCAATGCCCACCTGCCGTCCGCTGCGTACCACCCGACGAATCAGTCGTCGCAAAATGTAGCCTCGGCCCACGTTCTCCGGCACAATGCCGTCGGCAATCATATGAGTGCTGGCCCGCACGTGGTCGCCAATAACTTTGTAGGCCGTTTTCTGCTCGTCGTTTGCCGTGTCGTAGGGCAGTCCAGAGATCTCTGCGGCGGTTTTGATGATCGGAAAGATCAGGTCAGTTTCGTAATTGTTGGGCTTGCCTTGGAGGATTTGGGCCATACGCTCTAGACCCATGCCCGTGTCAATATTTTGTGCAGCCAGGGGCGTCAGGTTACCATCGGCATCGCGGTTGTACTGCATAAACACCAGGTTATAAAACTCGATAAACCGGGTGTCGTCCTCCAGGTCAATATTTTTCGAACCCCGCTCGGGATGGAAATCGTAGTAAATTTCGGAGCAGGGACCGCAAGGGCCCGTGGGGCCAGAGGTCCAGAAATTATCCGCTTCGTCCATACGGATGATGCGCTCTACGGGCACACCAATCTCGTCACGCCAAATGGCAAAGGCTTCGTCATCCTCTCGAAACACGCTGACCACCAGCCGCTCTGATGGCAGTTTAAAGACCTTTGTCGACAGCTCCCACGCCCACGCTGCAGCCTGGGACTTAAAGTAGTCGCCAAAGCTGAAGTTGCCCAGCATCTCAAAGAACGTATGGTGCCGTGCCGTGCGGCCAACGTTCTCGATATCGTTCGTGCGAATACACTTTTGAGAGGTGGTGGCCCGAGCTACCGGTGACTGGCGCTGTCCGAGGAAAATGGGCTTAAACGGCAGCATGCCTGCAATGGTCAGCAGCACAGTGGGGTCCTCCGGCACCAGGGAGGCACTGGGCAAAATCTTGTGCTGACGAGCCTCGTAAAACTTGAGAAAAGCTGAACGAATGTCAGCACCTGTCAGGGACGATGGGGAGAACTCACTGGACATAGGGCAATAACAGGATGAACAGGTGCCGGATTTGGCAGGGTAACGACAGAAAAACTAAATGGAATCACTCTATCATTCTGACTGATGTTGTTTCGGGTTGGATCACCACCCCCGAAAACAGACCGCAGGCACAGGCTACCCGGCTGACACACCCGCCCGCCTATTTGGCTCATTTATCTTGGCTGCCCATGTGGATAATCGGTGGATAATCTATATAGCGGCTATGACAGATACCCCTCAGGCATTTGAACCGGCTATGCACCTAAACAGCTCGCCGCTATAATCGCCCCAGTATCTGGCCATTATTTATACCTGCGTAACGACAGTGATGCGGAGACGCGCTTTGAACGGTACTCCGCGAACCGTTCAAAGGCATGCCCGGTGACAGCTGTAGCGTCATAGGGTGACATCCATACCCATCATTAAAAAAGAATAAAGTTAAACAAGGGGAAGTCCCCCCTAGACAGACATTCTTCGGGGAAAATTGATAGAACGATTTGTCTAGTCACATCTAAATAATGTGTAAAACTCATACCGCGAACCGATGACGCAGCAGATTTTACTTGTGGGGGATGATCAGTTTTCCGCGCTGATTAGTCAGCAGGTTAGGGGATTAGAGACACTATCGGTGGCTGTTGCTGAATCGGCGGGGCAAGCCGAACAGCAGATGTTAAATGCTGCGCCCGACCTGGTGATTGGCCAGGCGGGATTGTTTAACCACTACTCCATTACTAAGCAGTACCGGCAGCATCAGCAACTGACTGGGATCTACGTGGTCCTGGTCGAAGACTGCCCCGACTGGCCCCTTAGCGAAATCTTGCTGCCGCTCCAGCGCACTGCGTCAGCCCTGGAGGCTGGGGCCGATGCCTATGTGTGGCTGGGGGATGACATGACCCAGACGCTCACCCGACGATTGTTGCAGCTGCAGGTGAAACGGGGGCTAGAGCGCTCTAGAATTCAGCGAGAACTGCAGCGGGCCAATAGCTGGCTGTCTGCGATCGCACTGATTGATTCCCTCACCCAGTTGCGTAACCGTCGCGCGTTAGACATTGACCTGCCGCAGCGGATCAAGATGGCCCACAGTCGCGGCTATGCACTAAGCCTAATGATGCTGGATGTGGACTATTTCAAGCGGGTCAATGACCAATACGGGCACTTGGCGGGCGACCAAGTGTTGCAGCAACTGGCGGAACGGTTAAACCAAAACATGCGCTTTTACGACACCGTATTTCGCTACGGCGGCGAAGAGTTTGTCCTGATTCTCAATAAAACCCAGGCTGAGGAGGCTCGTCTCATCGGTCAACGCCTGTGTCGCCTGATTGCCGCGGAACCGTTTGCCCTAGATGCGCACCCGGCGTTGACGATTAGTGTCAGCATTGGCGTGGCTTGCCTGGAGTCTCGGGACGACCCCCAAGGACAGGCCCTGCTCCGCCGCGCTGACCAAAACCTATTTCTGGCCAAAGCTCAAGGCCGCAATCGGGTGGTGCTGGACCAGTAGGCGTCGTGAATAATCAGCAGGGCACGATCACTAGGCCGCCACCTCAGCCCGATGGGCCTCGATGGCCGCCGTGCAATCGGCAATGGAGGCACCGTCTTTCATGGCTGACACCAGGGCCTGATAGGCGGGTTCTTGCTTTGACAGTAGCGTTTTGGCCTGGAGGGTAGACCAGCGCAGCTTCAGCGGTCCTTCGCTGGGGGGACGGTCAATCTGCTGCCACAGGGCCTGCACTTTCATGCGGTCATCGCTGCCGCCCTGTGCTGTCCCGTACAGGAGTTCTTCTGCGGCAATTCCTGCCATCCAGACGGTGCAGTAGCGGTCTACCTGCTGTGCCGATAGCTTTCCCTGTTCCACCTGGGCTTCGATGTCGCTTGCATCGAATTGCACCCCACCACTGCCCGGCACCCCAGCGCGCAACGCCTCCCAGGCGCTCAGGTAATAGGCCGTCACCGGAATGTTTAACAGGTGCGCGGTCAAAAAATGCCCGGCCTCATGTTGCACAATCCGCTGCCGATATTCGGGCGATTGCTGGGCCATCCAGTCAATCAGCAACATGCCCCCTAACCCTTGCCAGCCAAACCGATCGACCAAGATCAGCCCCGCCAAACCCGCCACCGCAATGCCCAACATTTCAGGCGTGATATGCACAAACGGCCCGAGCAGGCTCAGCATCGTGGTCAGGAAGATTGCGATCGCAACCAGATTCAGCGTAATCGGATTCATAGGGGGAGGAAGGTCATCCCCTTTAGGCTAACAGGTTTGGCCGGGTGAGGTGGTAAGGCGCTGCGTCCTCAACTAATCCTGAAAGAAAATCTCTAAACTCTCCGCATCCCCGACATAGCGCCAATGCCAGGGCTCGTAGCTAATATCGGGATTATCCTTAGGGAAGGACATTTCAAAGCCGTAGCGGCTGGCGTTTTCGAGCAGCCAGGCAAAGGCCGCTGTGTCTTCGAAGGGTTCCTCAAGGTGGTCCTTGGGGTCTGCGGTGTGGTCAATGAAGTCTACTGCATAGCCGGTGTGGTGCTCGCTGTATCCCGGCGGGGCGCTGACTTCAGCTCGCTTGCTGGTCGTTTGTCCCCGCTCGGCTTTGACGTCAAAAAAGAGGGCGCGTTGCGCTTCCCAGCTGCGAAAGCCAGAGGCAACACCCAGTTGTACCCCAGCAGAGCGAGCTGCGGTAATCATGGCATCGACCTGGGTCGCGGCATTGGGGTGCATGAGGATCCCCCGATTGGCCTGCAGGGGGACCAGGTCACTGGTGGCAATCTCGTCATATTTACGATGGCCCAGCAGCGTGGCCTGTTCTACCGCCGCGGCTTCGACTTCGGCCTCGGATGGTGTATCGGGCGCCAGCGGCACTGCTTCGGCCACAGGGTCGAGGGTCGTTGATGGCAGCGGTTCTGTCTCGACCTCCGTTGCCGTCGCCACAGGGCGCATGAGGTAGCCTAATAGGCTAGCGCTAACGGCCGTCAGCCCCACCGCTGCGATCACAACCCACAGCCAGCGGTTTTGAATCGGATGGGACCGGGGCGCGAAGGCGGACGGATCGCGACGGGCCTCTGGA
>JBCBOC010000714.1:0-2539 GCA_039821475.1 Cyanobacteria bacterium J06632_22
CCTAACACAATTTCAATTTCTTTTTTAACGACATCTCTTTACACATGTCCACTCCTACTGCTGCGAATTCTGAGCCGGTTGCCCTGTCTTCAGAAGCCCTGTCTTCAGAAGCCCTGTCTTCAGAGTCGTCCGTTCAGACAAATCAGTCCCTGGCGCCTGACAGACTAGCCCGTAAAAAACTTTGGATGGCTGCGATTAAGCCACCGATGTACTGTGTAGCCGTCATGCCGATTTGTGTGGGCAGCGCAGTGGCCTATGCCCAGACGGGTGAATTTCGCTGGGGCGTGTTTTTGACCTTTGCCCTATCGGCCATTTTGCTGCTGGTTTGGGAAAACCTCAGTAACGACGTCTTTGACGCTGCAACGGGGATTGATGTGAATAAGCATCATTCCCTAGTGAACCTGACTCGCAATCGCAGCCTGATTTTCTGGATAGGCAATGCCGCTTTACTGCTCGGTATTTTAGGCGTTTTGGCACTCGCTATCGGACAGCACGACCCAACGGTGCTGGGTATGGTGTTGGCCTGTTGCGCGCTGGGATATCTCTATCAGGGGCCACCGTTTCGCCTGGGCTATCAGGGCCTAGGTGAAATTTTGTGCTTTATAAGCTTTGGTCCGCTGGCGGTAGGGGCGGCTTATTACTCGCAGGTACAGCGTTGGACAACTGAGGCGGGCAGTAGCGTTTGGTCTAGTCAGTCGGCGCTGCTTCCGGCTGTGCTGATAGTTGGTATAGCAACGACGCTGGTGCTGTTTTGCTCTCACTTTCATCAGGTAGAAGATGATTTGAGCGCAGGAAAGCGATCGCCGATTGTGCGCCTGGGTACGCGTCGCGGCGCACAGCTATTGACGGTGGCTTGCGGCGTGATGGGGGTAACAGTAGCGGGTGCGATCGCCCTTGGTAGTCTTCCCCTTCAGGCCTTGTTGCTGTGTGGCAGTATCCCCTCTGCCGTCAAACTTTGCCGTCACGTGCTCACCTTTCACGATCAGCCGGAGCGCGTTAGCAATGCCAAGTTTTTGGCCATTCATTTTCACTTTTGGAGCGGGCTATTGCTCATTTTGGCTCTGATTAGCTCGGCAGTCATTAGTTCGACAGTCATTAGCTCAATAGTCATGCCGACACAGCTGTAGGTCGTGACATATGCCCTCCAGCCATCAACTCTCATTTGAATTTCGACCCTATCGTCGGCCCTTTCGCCAGACGCTGAAAACGAGCCATGGTGCCTGGCGCTACCGCGAAGGCATTATCTTGAAGCTCACCGATGAAACTGGACGGCAGGGCTTTGGAGAGGTTGCACCGCTGCCCTGGTTTGGCACAGAAACCCAAGATCAAGCTGTTCTGTTTTGCCAGGGCCTGCCGGCTGTGCTTTCAGCCGACAATGTGTTTTCTATTTTGCCGACCCTGCCTGCCTGCAAGTTTGGTTTTGAGGTGGCACTAAACAATCTGGCTTGTGAACATCACTGCGCTGACCTAGATGCGGTCTATTGCAGTGCCTTGCTACCCGCCGGAGAAGCTGCGCTGGCAACGTGGTCGGCGCTCTGGGCTTTGGGCCATCGCACCTTTAAGTGGAAAATCGGCGTTGCCCCTGTGGCTGTCGAGATGGCTTGGCTCACTAAGTTAATGGACCAGCTACCCTTGGGCGCAAAGCTGCGATTGGATGCCAATGGCGGTCTTGATGAGTTGACGGCTCACCATTGGCTTGACCGATGCGATCGCCTAGGCCACCGGATCGAATTTATCGAACAGCCGCTCCCTCCCGCCCGATTTGAAGACCTTATGCGCCTGTCTTATCGCTACCAAACTCCCATTGCCCTAGACGAATCTGTCACGACTCTCGAACAGCTAAAGGCCCACTACTACAGAGGCTGGCGCGGCATCTTTGTAATCAAAGCGGCTATTCTCGGCTCACCCAGTCGCCTCAAACACTTCTGCCAAGAAAACCCCATCGACGTCGTTATTTCATCCGTCTTTGAAACTGACATTGGCCGACAGGCGCTGATCGATTTGGCAGTAGATCTCAAACACATCGTCCCCCATGCCCCCCATCGCGTACTGGGCATGGGCACCCAGCAGTGGCTCCCTAACGACGGCTTAGACGATCCAGACTGGGAGGCCCTGTGGCAAAGACTGGGCTAATCTCTGAGTTAATAACGCCAGACCCAACGCCGCAAGCAGTCTGGCAAACCCTGCGGCCAGACTGGCTCATTTGCGAAAAACACGCTCAGGATGAATCGACTAGCGCCAACTGGTTTGCCCTAGTCGAGCATCGTCGTCATCAGCTGGAAGCGATCGCAACACCCAAAGAGAGTTCTGACTTCTCTTCTCCTCCCCTATTACTCATTTCAGAATCCAATCCCACCTATTTTTTAGCTAACCTCTGGGCCGCCCTACTATCCGACTGGAACATCGCCCTCGCCAATCCCCATTGGGGCACCCAAGAATGGCAATCTGTCTTTAAACACCTTCACCCCACCCTAATCGCACAAAACAACACGCTCTGCCCGCCTACTCCTCCTTTAACCCCTACTCCCCACACCCGACC
>JBCBOC010000035.1:0-12467 GCA_039821475.1 Cyanobacteria bacterium J06632_22
CGACGCTATTGACAATGAACAACTCTCCCTGGCGGGTTGGTGCCTCCGGCACGTAGAAGAAGAGCGACGTGGGTAGGTCACTATCTGCGGCATAGGTGGTTGCCAGGCTGTTGTGGGGCAGCAGGGCCGTCAGATTGGGCTGCAGGTTGGCGTCAATGCAGGTACTGCCTCGGGTCGCGCCGCCCGCTGTCCGCGACGGTGCACCGCGATCGCTCGTTTCAGGAAACTCCAGAGCGCGGGTGGCCCCGCCAAAGGTGCGCGAGGGTGCACCGCGATCGCTGGTGCTGGGCAATTCTAGGCTGTAGGCTGGCACGGCCAGGCTAGAAACGACCAAGGTAAGGGGGATAACGGCTAGACGCTGACCTAACTTCATGGGTGATTGGGAATGACGGCTTAAAAGAACGGGTAGGACACAAAAACGACGGTTGCTTAACCCTAAATACAAGGCTGGGAATTTATTTTCGGGGTAGCTTGACTAGAACTTTCTTTATGCACGAGATGCCATAGCGCATTTCGTGACCCCTTGCCTGAACCAGACAGGATTCATCGGCGCGATGTGCCAAGGGGATAGCCCCGGCGGTGCATTTGCCGTCGCTATGGGTAGAAGCGTCAAGGGCTAAACGCCATAAATAAATGCCAAGGGCTGAACGCCAAGGGCGAGGGCGCTAATCCGTTTCTGTGAAAGAAACGCTGACGGTCACGGTTTGATCGGACAATCCGTCATATTCAACGGTTAAGGTCGTATCGGCTTCGATGGGAACCGGGGGCGTAATCGTGCCCAAAGACAGCACATCACCGGGGCGTAGGGATAAACCTTGGGCAGCTAACGTATCACGCAGCCACCTAACCACATTTATAGGATGCCCGAGTAAGGCTGAGCTATTGCCTGTGCCAATGGTTTGACCGGCTGTGTTGGTCATCCTGACATCGATGTTGCCCAGACGAGTCTGCCAGTCCTCGGTGGCATCGAGGGGGATGGGGGTGCCCATGACCCCGGATCGAGCGCCGAGGTTAATCGCGAAGACAGCACCGGCATCGAGGCGAGCGTCCTCTTCATACAGCAGATCCGGCAGCTCAATGAACGGAATCACCGCCTCTAGACTGGCCAAGATTTCGGCATCGGTTTGGGCCGTATTGATGTCGGCACTGCCCACCCGCACCAGCAGATCCCCCTCGGCCAAGGGGCGGGCGGCAAAATCAACAGGGAGGCTGGCGCCATTGTCCAGCAGCATGTCTGCAAGCAAAAAGCCATACAGCGGCTCACTCAGGCCGAAGCGTTCTTGGGCTGGAGGGGAGGTAAAGGCGGCTTTGTAGCCGACGATAGGGCCGAGCGCTTCGACGGCGCGGCGGACAAAGCCAAAGCGGACTTCACCGATTTGGCGGGCGCTCAGGCCCGTGGTGACGACGGGGGCCGGGTAGGCCAAATCGTAATGGTTATAGAGGGTACTGGCGAGGACGCCCGTGTAGCCCTGGGCGAGAGGGTGAGGGCGCTGCGTTAGTGAGGGGGGTGGGGTGAAAGGGCTTGCAGGTGACGCGGCCGTGAGGGCTAGGGCGAACCCGGCGAGCAGTCCGTAGCGGCTGATGGTGTGGGGCATCCTCATCTCCTCTATGGGGGTGGAGGCTATCCTAGCAGAGCCGTTCCAAAGCAGGCATGACAAATGTTTTTGCCAGGCCCGTGGGAAAAGGCGGCTGCGGGGCTGTAGGTCTTACTGTCGTCCACGGTATGAAGCATGAAACTGCGATCGCAATGTGCTGCGTTAGGGGTGCTTGCCGTCTCAACCCTAACGCTGGCCTGGAGTCAGATAGGCCAAGCCCATACCGGGACCAGTCTTAAGACCGCAGCGGCACTGGTCGAGGGCTCGGCCAGTGCCGCCGTTCCTGAATTTGCGGCACCCAGACCCCTGACATCGCAGGAGCAAGCCGCTATCGCCGCGCAGATGCCGGTGGAGGGGCGTCAAATCATTAGTGAACATAGCTTCGTGGTTCCCTATGACGGTGCCCGCAGCGCTGCGGTTGTGCTTTCCGAACAGGCGAACCCTGGCGTCAACGATTTACGAATTGACCTGTTTGAGACCGATGGTCGCTGGATCCAAACCCTGCCCAACAACGCCATGGCCGACGCCTGGATGCTGTGGGAGGTCAAGGCCGTTAGCTTCACTGAACTCCTTTTTGATGGCCCAGAACCCGATGTCATTGTGCTGGCAGAGTACATGGTGGGCGCAGGACCCAATGCAGCTCAGCCGTTTCCCGTGGCAACGGTGTACCTCAATGAGGGGGGCACCTTTGTGACCCACCAGGACACCAACGACTATCTGACAGAACGCGGTGTTCAAACCATCAGCGAAGCTGAGGATGTGCTTCGACGTGAGTTAATGTACTTGCCTTGATAGGCAGCACGTCTCTGCTCGTTAACGCACCAACGCTGTGGCCTTGGCCTTAAAGTCTGCCGCTGTGAGCGCCGCCACGGCCATGTCCGGGTCCTTGACCCGAAACTGGGCCCCCAGACGCACCGCCTGCCGCTGCTGACCCATTTGGATCATCGCAATGACCGGGACCTTGGCATCAAACTTGTCTTCGCCCTGCTGCGCTTGGATGACGTTGCGCAGCCGGTGCTGCTGGGTAATGTCGCTGGCGATGGCCGGTGAGAGCTCAATGGTGACCAGGCGAATAGTATCGATGGGCTCGGCGTCGTTGACGATGAGCTGGGTCTGGTCGTCGCGGCGGTCGACCTTGCCCCAAACCATCAGGCGAGCGTCCGCCTTAATGTGCATGCCGATGCGAGCATAGGTCTTGGGAAAGACAACGGCTTCGGCATGGCCACTGAGGTCTTCAACTTGGATGATCGCCATGCGATCGCCTTTTTTGGTGGTGACCGGCTTTACCGAACTCAGCATGACAATGGCGCTGACGGTCACTTTCTCGGACTGTTCGCCCAGTTCGGCAATGCTGATAGGTGCCAGGATGCGGGCCGGTTGCTGAACAGACTTGAGGGGATGGTCAGAAATATAGAAGCCCAGAATCTCTTTTTCGAGCCGCAGCCGTTCCTGGGGGTCGAAGTCTTCTATCGGGGGGGCCTTGGGTGCGGTTTCGTATTGAGGAACGGTGGGGGTGCTATTGTCGGCAGCGGCTGGAGCTGCTCCGCTGAGCATGTCAAACAGGTTGCCCTGGCCAATTTCGCGGTCTTTGGCGCGGGACTGGGCCCAGTCGATCACAAATTCAAGATCTTTAATCAGCTGCTGTCGGTTACTGTCGAAACTATCCAGCGCCCCGGAATGGACCAAAGCCTCTAGGGCACGGCGGTTGACAGCGCGTAGGTCAATGCGATCGCACAGTTCGGGCAGGGATGTAAACCGCCCATCTGCCTCGCGGGAGGCCAAGATGGCCTCAATGGCCCCGAGCCCCAGATTTCGTACCGCCCCGAGTCCAAACAGAATGGTCTTCTTTTCAGGCGTAAAATCCACTCCCGAGCGGTTGATATCGGGCGGCAGCACCTCAATGCCCATGCTCACACAGTTGGCAATATAAATCTGCACCTTGTCCTGGTCCCCGCTGATGGCCGACAGCAGCGCCGCCATGTATTCGGTGGGGTAGTTAGCCTTGAGGTAGGCCGTCTGGAAGGTAACAAATCCGTAGGCTGTGGAGTGGCTTTTGTTGAAGCAGTATTCCGCAAACTTGATCATTTGCTCAAACAGCGCTTCGGAAATCTTTTTAGGGACGCCATTCTTTTCAGACCCTTCGATAAAGATGCTGCGATGCTTCTCCATCTCTTTAACTTTCTTTTTACCCATCGCCCGTCGCAGCAGATCCGCTTCACCCAGGGAGTAGCCCGCCATATCCTGGGCAATTTTCATGATCTGTTCTTGGTAGACCATGATGCCGTAGGTTTCGTTGAGAATCGGCGCAATCAGTTCGTGGGGATAGTCAATCTGTTCTCTGCCGTGTTTGCGGTCAATAAATTTGGGAATTAGCCCCGCATCCAGAGGCCCCGGTCGGTATAGGGCCAAGACCGAGGAGATATCTTCAAGGCCAGAAGGCTTGAGGTCCCGTACAATCTGGCGCATCCCGGACGACTCTAACTGGAAGACGCCGCCCAGCTCGCCCCGAGCCAGTAATTTGTAGGTCTCCGGGTCGTCCATGGGCAGATTGTCCAGGTCAATGGACTCACCGTGGTTTTGCTCGATGTAGTCCACCGCTTTTTGAATCATGGTGAGGTTTCTCAGACCCAAAAAGTCCATCTTCAGCAAGCCCATGGCTTCGACATCTTCCATGTAGTACTGGGTGATGGCGTCGCCGTCGTTGTTGCGCTGGAGGGGGACAATCTCGTCTAGCGGCTTGGCTGAAATCACCACGCCCGCCGCGTGCATGCCAAAGGTTTTGTTGGTGCCTTCGATGGTGATAGCTGTATCAATCCAATGTTGATAGGTAACGGCTGTGCCCGGCACGTAGTCGCCGCTGGTGTATTTCTCTCGAAACTCCGGTTCAGGCGTGTCGTCCTTCGAAATCATCACTTTCAGCTTGGTCGGCTTGCCCCGGGAGATGGGAATCATCTTCGCCAGCTTGTCGGACTCAGCGTAGGGAATGTCCAGCACGCGCGCGACATCCTTGAGTACCGCCTTGGAGGTCATGCGGTTAAAGGTGATGATCTGGGCGACGTGGTCTTTACCGTATTTTTCGGTGACGTACTCGATCACCTTGCCCCGCTTTTCAATGCAGAAGTCGGTGTCCACGTCAGGCATGGACTTACGTTCGGGGTTTAAGAAACGCTCAAACAGGAGCCCGTGGTGCACCGGATCGATATTGGTGATGCCCATGGAGTAGGCGACCAGGGACCCTGCCGCCGAACCGCGACCGGGGCCAACGGGAATGTTGTTGTCACGGGCAAATTTAATATAGTCCCACACCACCAAAAAGTACGTGGCGAAACCCATTTGGTGCATCATCTGGATTTCGTATTCCATACGATCGCGATACACCTCGTCAATCGCGTCGTAGCTATCTACTTTCAGCCGCTCCACCAGGCCATCCCGCGCCACCTGAGCCATATAGCTTTCTCCCGTGTGCCCCTCCGGCACCGGGAAGTTGGGAATCTGCGGGTTACCGAGGATGTTGTATTCCTCAACCTTGTCGGCAATTTCTAGGGTGGTGACGACCGCCTCGTCAATGACGGGCTGGGGCAGGTGATCTCGGAACAGCCGCCGCATTTCAGTGGCAGATTTTAGATACTCCGTGCCACTATAACGCAGGCGCTTGTCTTCGGTGACCAGCTTGCCGGTTTGGATGCACAGCAGCGCATCGTGGGCTTCAACATCAATGCAAGAAATAAAGTGAGAGTCGTTGGTAGCGATGATTTTAATATCTAGCTCGCGGGCAATTTTCACCAGTTCGACATTTACAATTCGGTCTTCTGGGGAGCCGTGGTCCTGGATTTCGATGTAGTAGTCGTCGCCAAACAGCTTCTGATACCATTTCGCAACGCGGCGAGCCACGTCGGGTCGTTTCTGCATAATCGCCTGGGGTAACTCGCCCCCCAGGCAGGCGCTGGTGACAATCAGCCCCTCGTGATACTGCTCTAGCAAATCCTTGTTGATGCAAGGGCGAGAGAAAATGCCACGACCCTGCATGCCGTCCATATGCGATAGGGTCGTCAGCTTCACCAAGTTTTTGTAGCCCTGGTCGTTTTTGGCCAGGATGACCTGGTGATAGCGGGGGCGACGCTCTTGCTTGGTGATGTCGCCGTTGATGATGTACATCTCGTTGCCGATAATCGGCTTAATGCCGGCCTTTTTGCAGACTTTGATCAGCTCGACTGCACCGTACATGACGCCGTGATCGGTTAGGGCAATGGCTGGCATGCCCAGCTCAACGGCCTTATCGACTAAGGGGGTGAGCTGGCTTGCACCATCCAGCAGACTGTAGTCGCTGTGGATGTGTAGCCCGACAAATCCTCCAGAAGATTGCTCAGAGGAGGTCTCTACCGATTGTTGGCTAGAGTCTGACATGCGCCCACCGCTCGCTTAGTACAAATTTACTTTATATTCGCTGGAAACTCAACGGTGCGAAGGCCGGTTATTCCAGCGCTATCACTGCAGAGTCAATCTAGATTATAAGAATCTGAGCGCTACATCTAGCGTTCTGGCAAATTTCTTTAGCTGGCCTGTTAGGGGATGGGGATGGCAACTATGCATGCTTTAGATGGAAAGCTGCTCGAATGCCTTGTACCGTTGGATAGATGTCTCAACTAAACTGTTCAGTTTAATTTTGTGGGTACAAAGATATAAAAGTTCGATATCGTAGACCCTAAGTGTCGCTTCAGTGTGAATCGGTATCCTACGCTACACAGCATTCCTGCGCATGACTTCTCACTCCAGTTCGTCGCCCTCCGTCATGGAGACTGCCGTGGCATCTCCGGCTCCCAGTCAACGTAATTGGCTGATTTGGTTGGCGGGTTTAATTGTTCTCTTCGGGGGTGGATTCGCCCTCTGGCGACTCCTCGGTGGAGGCGGTGGACCACCGGGTTTCCAGATGCCAGGGGCAGTGCCTGTAACCTTGCAGCGGCTCCAGTCCACCACCGTGCAGGAGCGAGAAGAGTTTGTGGGCACGCTAGACGCGGCCTCTGGAGTAATACTCCAGCCCGAGGCCGCAGGGCGAATCACAGGCATTTTTGTGTCGTCTGGAGACTTTGTTTCGGCAGGTGACCCGATCATGCAGCTTAGCGCCGACCGTTCCCAGGCGGAGCTGAGTGCGGCGTTAGCGAACGTTAGCGCGGCTCAGTCGGCGCGGGATAATGCCCAATCACAGCTTCAGTCTTTGTTGGCTCAGCAGGCTCAGTTTCAGGCTGAGGTGGACTTGCAAAACCGAGAATTTGATCGGACTCAGCGACTGGTGGCCGAGGGTGTTCTGGCCCAACAACAGCTGGATGAAATTGAGCGCGATCGCGCCGCTGCGATTGCGTCTCTTGACGCGGCCCGTGAGCAAATTGAAGCAGCCCGCGCTAGCGTCGCCCAGTCTGAGTCGCTCTTGGGGCAGGCCCGGTCTAGTGCCAGCGCGACCCGCGAAGACTTACAGGACAAGACGGTGACTGCACCGATTGACGGTGTCGTTGGGGATATCCCCGTTGAGTTAGGAGACTATGTGCAGCCGGGGTCTGAGCTGACTACCATTACCCTGAACGACACTTTAGAGCTCGAAATTGCGATTCCGGCAGAGCAGGCGGATGAGGTAGCGTTGGGCATGCCTGTTGAGCTGACGCCCTTTGGCAGTGCAGCACCGGCCGTGACGGGCTCCATTAGTTTTATTTCGCCACAGACAGACCCCGCCACGCAGACTGTGCAGGCCAAGGCCGAATTTGTGAATAGCGAGAGCCGTTTGCAAGATAACCAACGGGTGAATGTTGCGGTCATCTTGGATCAGCGTTCTGGGCTGCTGGTGCCGGCAACGGCAGTTACCCGACTGGGGGGACAGCCCTTTGTCTATGTGGCGGTAGACCTTCCCCCTGCTGAAGACGGGGGTGGTGCTCCGCCACCCGCGGCGGCACCTCCGGGTGCGCCGCCCATGCCCACCCCCACCCAAATGGCCCAACTGCGCCCGGTGATGTTGGGAGATATGCAGGGCAATAGTTTCCAGGTGCTCGATGGCTTGGCCCCTGGAGAGACCATTGTGACGTCAGGGCTGCTAAATTTGCAGGACGGTATGCCGATTATTCCCCAGGAAGCGGGACAAGGCGGTCAGCCGGGCGCACCGGCTGATGACGAGTTTATAGAAGAGGGCGCGGCATCAGACGGCCCTTAGTGGTTTGAATCGTACGGTGTGTTTGGGTTAGGCAGCGCCATAACCTAACCGCTGTGCTTCCGAATTTCGAATTCTCACCCAGCGCAGCCCTCGCCACCCCGTCGAGTGCAGCGCGTTCACCACCTCACTTTTCCCATGGTCAACTATTTCATTAAGCGACCTGTCTTTGCCACTGTGTGCGCCATCATCATTCTGTTGATTGGTGCGGTCAGCATTCCCACGCTGCCCATTTCCCAGTACCCAGACATTAGCCCTACCCAGGTGAACGTGACGGCGGCCTACATTGGCGCAGATGCAGAAACCGTGGAAAAAGCGGTGACCACAGTGCTGGAGCGCGAGATTAACGGCGTTGAGGGCATGCGCTACATCTCCTCTAATAGTAGTAATGACGGGGTGAGCAATATTGTTGTCACCTTTGACTCCAGTCGTGATAAGGATATTGCGGCGGTGGATGTGCAAAACCGTGTGTCCTTGGCAGAGCCGCAATTGCCAGATGTGGTGCGGCAAACGGGCGTCACGGTCTCGAAGCAGAACAGTAACTTTCTGCTGGCCATGAGCTTGTATTCCGAAGATGGCACCTTCGATAATGTCTTTTTAAGCAATTACGCCGACCTGTATATGGTGGATGCCCTGCGGCGGGTTCCGGGGGTGGGTAATGTCCTCATTTTTGGTGAACGGACCTATGCTATGCGCCTGTGGCTGGACCCCCAGCGACTGGCTGGTCGGGGGCTGACGGCGGACGATGTGATCAGCGCCCTGCGAGAACAGAATATTCAGGTGGGGGTGGGCCAAATTGGTCAGTCGCCCGCGCCCGCAGGGCAAACGTTTCAGATTGACCTGCGGGCGGTGAGTCGATTGCAGGACGAAGGTGAGTTTGAAGAACTGGTGGTGCAGCGGGGCGACAATGGCGAACTGGTCAAGCTGAAGGATGTCGGCCGGGCTGAGCTGGGGGCTGAGAACTACAACACCTTTCTACGCTATAGCGGTAATGAGTCCGTGGGGTTGGGGGTCTTGCAGCTCCCTGGCAGTAACGCCTTGGAAACGGCCCGAGGTGTTAAGGAAGCGATGGCGGCACTCTCCCAGCAGTTTCCGCCAGGTATGGAGTACGGCATTGGCTTTGACACCACCGAGTTTGTAGAACAGTCGCTATCTCGGGTCGTGTGGACCCTGATCCAGGCGGTGGCCCTGGTGGTGCTGGTTATCTATATCTTTTTGCAGGACTGGCGCACCACGGTAATTCCGGCAATCACGATTCCTGTGGCGCTGATTGGTACCTTTGCCATTATCAAAATCTTTGGCTTCTCCATCAACAGCCTGACCCTATTTGGTCTCACGCTGGCGACAGGCATGGTGGTGGACGATGCCATTGTGGTTGTTGAGGACATTGCCTCAAAGATTCAAGATAAAGATTTGCCGCCGAAGAAAGCTGCGATTCAGTCCATGAAGGAGCTGACCGGGGCTGTCATTGCTACATCCCTGGTGTTGATGGCGGTGTTTATTCCGGTGGCGTTCTTTCCGGGGACGACGGGAGCGCTGTACCGTCAGTTTGCATTGACGATTGCGTTTGCGATCGCACTTTCTACCTTCAACGCGCTGACCCTCACACCCACCCTGGCAGGCCTGTTGCTGCGCAAAAATACTGGGGGCAACGGCTGGCTCGATAGAATTTTTCTGCCCTTTAACCGCTTTCTAGATAACCTGCGGGTCCAGTACGGTGACACGTTACGGATTCTCAATCGCTTTAAGGTATTTGTGATTGCGGCCTTTGTGGCCTCATTAATCTTGACGGGGTTGCTGTATAACAGCGTTCCTTCGGCTTTCTTGCCGGATGAGGACCAGGGCTACTTTATTACCCTGATCCAGGGCCCGGATGGCAGCTCATTAAATCAAACCAGCGACGTCATGCGCCAAGTCGAGGAGACGATTTTGGCCCAGGATGGCGTGCGAGCGACCTTTGCGGTGGGTGGCTTTGGCTTTAGTGGCAATACTGCCAATAGCGGCGTCGTCTTTACGACCTTGCTGCCTTGGGAAGATCGTCCGCCCGGTGTCTCCTCCTTTAGCCTGATTGGTCAGCTCTTTGGTATTTTCTCCCAGATTACTGAGGCGCGGGTCTTTCCTGTGAACCCGCCGGCGATTCAGGGGCTGAGTAGCTTTGGCGGGTTCACATTCCAGCTACAAGACCGTAGCGGTAATGCCGGTATCGATACCCTGGTGCAAAGCATGTATGGGTTGTTAGGTGCTGCGAACCAGAATGAGAACCTGGCAGCTGTGTTTAGTACCTATGGGGCTAGTACACCCCAGATTGTTATCGATGTAGATCGTGACAAGGCTAAGGCCCTAGATGTGGATATCGACGATATTTTTGGTACGCTGCAGGCCTATTTGGGGTCCCGTTACGTTAACGACTTTACCTTGCAGGGCCGCACCTATCGGGTGTATGTCCAGGCGGACCAAGAATACCGTTCTGACCCCAGCGATATCGGCAGCCTCTATGTTCGCTCCGGTCAGGATGTGATGATTCCCATTAGCAACCTGGTGAACTTGACCGAGACTTCCGGCGCCCAGACGATTAATCACTACAACCTATTCCGCTCTATTGAAATTAACGGTCAGGCGGCACCGGGTGTCAGCTCTGGCCAGGCCATTGCCACCATGGAGCAGGTTGCGGGTCAAGTGTTGCCTGCGAGCCTGGGCTACGAGTGGACCGGTAGTGCCCTGGAAGAAATCGAGGGTGGCGGCCAGGCCCCGATCATTTTTGGCCTCGGCATTATCTTTGTCTTCCTGGTGCTGGCGGCCCAGTACGAGAGTTATGTGGACCCGGTGATCATTCTCTTTGCGGTGCCATTAGCGGTGTTTGGCGCGCTGTTGGCCCAGTCCATGCGCGGCTTGCCCAACGATGTGTACTGCCAGATTGGCTTGGTGATGCTGATTGGCCTAGCCAGTAAGAACTCAATTCTGATTGTGGAGTTTGCCAACCAGCTTCGCTGCGAGGGGCTGCCCATTATCCGGGCGGCCATGGAGTCGGCGCAGTCAAGAATGCGTCCCATTCTGATGACAGCGATTTCGACCTTGAGCAGTATCTTCCCGTTGGTCATTGCCACGGGGGCAGGTGCAGGCAGCCGCCAGTCGCTAGGTACGGCAGTGTTTGGCGGTATGTTTGTGGCAACGTTCCTGAGCCTGTTTGTGGTGCCGATTCTCTACATTGTGGTGAAAAGCCTGAGCGAACAGTTTTTAGGCTCGGATGTGCCAAAGCCCAGTGATAACGGGAACGGGCATGGCAGCTATGAGAGTGTTTCTGAAACAAGTGATATGACAGTTCTCTGAGAGAATAATGGATGGTTATTATCCAAGCTTGCTGTAGAAACAACTGCCTATCCTATGTACTGTCCTGTATAAGATAGGTGGTTTCACGAGTGAGCTCCATTCAAGCAAACATCACATTAAACTTTTTGATCGGCACCAAACTCTTTATCAATATCTTCGTCCCATTTCTGTAAGCCAAGCCTGATAAAATCTAACAGATACTTGTAATCATTGTGTCCGATGATCTGCCCAGAATTACTGGAAGCGCGATAAAGACTGGAGTAGCGGTTAAATATTCGAAGACCTGTGGTGAGAAGATTTTCTATTTCTTCGTTAGATAATGGATTTCTGTGGAGAATGTTCTGCTGACTGAGGACGACTTTAATTCCACGATGAGCAACGATATTATTTCTCCAAATCATGAGTTTCTTGATAAGCAAGTTCCGACAGCTGGCATATTCAATATCGGTTTCGAGCTGAGACTTGTTAGGTGGACGATAAAAGTGGCAAAGTGAATCTGCAAATACGTTATCCTTGATGCGCTCACGGAGCTGTTCCTCTGTAAATAAATGAAGGTTTTCTTTGATGATTTCAAGGAGGTTTACAAGGTTCAGGCTGCTTGAGTTCTGATCGAAGACCCGGCATAATCTTATGAGCCGTGCTTCCTTAAGGGAGTTAATGGTCACGTGCCAGAAAGTGTTTGATTCTTTAAATTCACGCTTGTACTCAGGAATAGCTGCAACGAGATCACAGAGTAACCTGTGGTATATCTGTGCTTCGACAATCTCTTGGCCAAGTGCATCGAGTAAATGGTTCAGTTCATCTCCACTACTGATCGCTATCTTCATATTTTGAGCTGCTCTTAGAGCATTCTTGCTTTCCGAGAAATACAGTTTACTGTTTTTCTATATATCCTTGCTAAGCTACGTCGCTAGTGCGATCACAATCGCCACCCCGCAGACAATGCCCGATAAGCCTGAAATGACGGCTCCCATGGCTCGGGAAGCTAAGAAAACAGCCTTGCCACCCTGGGCATCGCCAATCTTGTAGGCTCCATAGGCCGAGGAGAAGCCGATGCTGTGGAGTGTCCTTGCGATCGCAAACACTAAACACAGGATCAATACCAGTCGGGTGGAGCCCGTTACCAGTTCTAGTAAGGCTACCGAGGCGATAAACAGACCTGCATTTTCGGCTAAGTTGCCGTGTCGTCGTACTAACCGCTCTAGGGTGAGGTCTCCTTCAAAGCCCATGCCTTGCTGCTTTTTACCGCGATATATAGCGTTTTCTAGTCTGGTGAGGTGCAATAGCAGCAGTGAGTGAACCAGGCTTGGATATCGCCGAGAGAAACTTGTGCGAATGCCGCCTCAATAGCCTCG
>JBCBOC010000191.1:0-6771 GCA_039821475.1 Cyanobacteria bacterium J06632_22
AAACAACGAGACCATTGGCAACTCAACGTCAAATTCGTCTTTAACCTGATGGACAAGTTGAATAGCACGCAGAGAGTCTCCTCCCATCTCGAAGAAATTATCTTCGATACCAACAGGTGAAATATCTAGTGTCTTAGACCATATTTCAGCGAGCTTGACTTCGAGCAGATTTCGCGGTTCAACAAATTCATTGGCTAGGGATGGGCGCTCAGATGCAGGACGGGGAAGTGACCGACGATCCACTTTACCTGAAGGCGTTAGCGGCATTGTCCCCATAAAAACAAAGAGATTTGGCACCATATGGCTGGGTAGCTGCTGCTGCAGAAAATCCCTTAAGCGAATCTCTAGGTCATGTCCCCCTGATAAAACATCCAATTCAGACGGAACGACATAGGCGACCAGCCGCTTACGTCCATCCTGATCTTCAGGTGCTGTCACAGCGACATCTTTGACCTCAGGATGACGTCCCAGCTGCGCTTCGATTTCCCCGAGCTCTACTCGGATACCGCGAATCTTAACCTGGTGATCAATCCTCTCAATAAATCTGTAATTCCCATCTGCCAGGCATTCAACTAAATCGCCAGTGCGATAAAGCTTAGCACCCGGAATCTGGCTAAAGGGATCGGGAATGAAGCGTGCATTAGTCAGCTCCGAACGGTTGAGATAACCATTAGCTAAAACAGCACCACCAATAGCCAATTCCCCTGGTTGACCTGCTGCGGCTAGCTGGATATCGTCTTCTCGTCGTCGTCGTGACTGATCTAGTAAATAGAATTGAGCGTTACTAATGGGCTGGCCAATTGGCGGCAGGTGCGGCCAATCTTTGGGTTCACCCGCCAACGTGTAGGCACTGACCACATGACTCTCTGAGGGGCCATATTGGTTGCAAAGGGAACAGTTTGGTAAGGTTGAAAACCACTTCGCAACGGAACGAGTCACTTTCAATTGCTCGCCAGCCGTAATCACCTCAGTCAAGTAAATCGGAAGTTGGGGCGCTTGAGCTGCAACTTCTGCCAGATTTTGCAGTGCTACAAACGGCAGAAACAATCGCTCAATCTTGCAGTCGGAAAGATACTGGAGCAAAGCTTCCGAATTGCGACGCACGGTATCGTCAACTAAGAATAGCGTGCTGCCTGTTGCCAGGGTTAGAACTATTTCCTGAAATGACACATCAAAGCTGATCGGTGTGAATTGCAAGGTATTTGCAACCGTCTTCTTAAGCTGTGAGATCTGCCAATTGATTAAATTAATCAGGGGCCCATGGGGCATGATGACCCCTTTAGGCTGGCCAGTGGAACCCGAGGTGTAGATCACATAGGCTGGAGCATCGTTATCAGCCATTGCAGTCTGAACGCTAGCCGATGTTGGCCTCAATTCTGTCTGATCGAGGCAGACATACTGGCAGCCCGACTTTGGCAAAACTGCTAACAAATCTGTCTGCGTCAGCGCAATTTTGATGCCCGCATCTTGCACCATGAACTGCAAACGGTCCTGGGGATAGCTACTGTCGAGGGGGAGGTAAGCTGCACCCACTTTCAGGATGCTGAGCATGCCAATAATCAGGTCAAATGAACGCTCGACACAGAGCCCCACGGTATCACCAGGCTGGACATTCAAAGTCTGGAGCAAGCTCGCTAACTTATCCACCTCTGAGACCAGCTCAGAGTAGGTTAAATCGAGGCCCTTGAAACTAACAGCCACTGAATCAGGCGTTTTAGACGCCTGCAATTCCACAAGATTATAAACAGACATGCTCACGTACTCGGATAAAATTATCTTACTGCTTGAAGACAAACGGCCTATGCACACACAGCGTCACAGTCGCTCTTAACGTTCAGCCTTTTAGCCTAATTTCGTGATGCTGTGTTCTAGAAATATGCTTTAGAAACAGGTTTTCAAAGACACACTTGAGCAACAGAATCAGACCCTATCTCTGCTTTCTTGACCATGGCAATGATCAGGAATTGACACAGAAAAAATCGATACAGCAAACTCGATCGATAGTAACTTTCACTACTCACTAACATTACCCATATCCGGTAAAAATTCTCAGCAACGAGGCGTGCTGTGGTTTTCACGCTTTTTGATTTTCAGTATTATCACCCATGGAATGTAGAAAATCTCTGTAGGGAAGAGAAAAATGCTCATCCCCAAACAGTTGAGGCCTGTTAGTCCTCTCCTAGAAAGCACGCACCTTTTTGAACCAAAGACAACAGTAAAGCAATCAACACTCGTGTTTCTACGAGGATAGACCCTGGCAAGATAAGTCTTTTTATTATTTTCTTCATGGTCAGAGTTTAGTGCTATGTCACACCAACAAATATCGATAAATGTTCGTCAGTTAGTGCAGTTTTCATAACAGCCACGACTCAGCCCAAAACCTAGGCTCTAAACCTTGTCTCCATTACCCTGGATAGTTTGTGGGTCAAAACGGGTACTTTGAGCAGGCTATTGTGTAGGGCAACCCAAGATTGAAAAGAAAGCGTTGCCGCTGACCATAAGAATTAGAGCGATCCACTAAGAGTTATGCACCTGGAATATAGAGATACTCGCAGGTTCAGGTAGCATCGCCAATGCTATCGATGGCCATTAGTCAGAGTAGCTCGTGGAAAATCCTGCATAGCTGACAGCACAACAGCATGAAATCTGTAACCGATGCTGCGACTGACTTGCCTTACACGTCAGGTTCAACACAATACAACAAACATTTCACCAGGCCAATATAGGAGCAGCATGTCTAACCCAAGATTCGCCAATAAGATTGCAGTGATTAGCGGCGGTGCAGGTGGTGCGGGCCGAGCAGCATCCCTTCGCTTTGCTGCCGAGGGTGCCACTGTGGTTATTTTAGATATCCAATCGACAATGGGACACGAACTCACCCAAAAAATTGAGCAGGAGGGCGGTAAAGCGCTCTACATCGAAACGGATGTTTCGGATGCTGAAGCTGTGAATCAGGCCATTGCCAAAACACTAGAAACCTATAAAACCATTGATATCTTGTTCAACCATGCTGGTACTTTGCTGGTAAAGCCGTTTTTGGAAACCACAGAGACCGAGTGGGATCGACTGATGGCGATTAACGTTAAAAGTATGTTTTTAGTCAGTCGGGCTGTTCTACCCACGATGCTGGATGCGGGGGGAGGTGCGATTGTCAATACGGCATCCATTTCCAGCACGACCGCGGCACCGATGGAAAGCGCGTACTGCGTGACGAAAGGCGCAGTAATGCAGCTGACTCGCGCTATTGCGGTCGAGTTTCGAGATCAGGGAATTCGCTGTAATGCCATTTCTCCCGGATTCATTCGTACGCCCCATGGACTCCGAGAAATGAAAGAATGCACGGCCCTCGGCGTCGATTTTACCGAGGCAGACATGGCCAAGTTGCAGGGACGATTTTGCGAGCCAGAAGAAATTGCTAGCGTCGCCGCGTTTCTCGCTAGCGATGATGCCAGCTTTATCAATGGAGCCTCCATTGCGGTGGACAATACCTGGACGGCGGCTACGTAGCGGCAGAACCCATCCATTCCATCTCAGCTGAGGGGGCCACGCCGCTGAACCAGGCTCATTAAGGCTTGGCGCATTTCGGCATCCAGACTGATGGGCAATTCTCCGTCGACGAAGTGGAGATCGCGCTGAGGGAACGGAATTTCAATGTCTTGCTCGTGGAATGCTGCTGCGATCGCAAAGTTCAAATCGCTCTTGAGCTGGGGTTGCTTGCTGGGATGCCGTGTCCACACCAGCAGGTCAAAGTTCAGCGAGTTATCGCCAAAGGATTGAAAAAACACCTGGGGCGCCGGGGCTGCCAGCACATCAGCCTGGGCTCTGGCCACCGCTAACAAAATCTGGCGCACTTGTTCCGGATCAGACTTATAGGCCACCCCTATCGGAATGTGGATACGGGACAGGGGATTGCGGTGGCTCCAGTTTGTGACCTCACTATCAAGGAATCGAGAATTAGGCACGATCACAGAGACCTGATCTGGCGTCCGAATTTCGGTACTGCGCACGCCGATACGTTCGACAACCCCCATGTAATCGTCAAACTCGATGAATTCGCCCACCTGAATGGGGCGCTCAAAGACCAACACCAGGCCACTGCCAATATCTTTTGCAATATTCTGGAGGCCTAACCCCACCCCAATTCCCAGGGCACTGGCCAACAGCGTCAGGGAACTCAGGTCCAGCCCCCAAATCTGCAAAATCATAATGCTGCCGATCACCAGCAGCAAGTAGCGCGTCAAAATTGCAACGGCTTCCTGAACCCCACGGTTGATGCCCGCGGCCTGAAGTACACGGGAACGTAATAAATTGGTTAGCGACTGCGTGACTAAGACCACCGCAAACAGCAGCAGCAGCAATGTCAGGAAATCGGTGAGAGAAAACGACTTATCACCAAGGGGCAGAATTTTAGCGGTAAAGCTATTGATTAGCGCATGGCGCACCAGTCGACTCCACCGCTGGGTCACCAAAAAAAACCGCGTGCTGTGGATAATGGCCAACACCCAGATCGTGACCCGCACCAAAACCAGGGTCAAACTCAGAAAAAGGTTGACTAAGCTGAAGGCCGGAACAGGATGAGTATTGGATTCAGCAAACGTCAGCCGGTCTAGCATGGGCCTGAGATAGCGCCGCCAGAGCAGTCCCGATAGCCCATGGGCTAACAAAGCCGCCACGAAGATGCCCAAAATTGAGACCAGGGCCCGCTGCCGATAGTCTGCTTCTCGCTCGAGGCGGCTTTGTTTGAGTACGCTGCGCAGCAGGCGCTGCCACTGTCCCGCCAGGGTCTCGATGTCTTTAGCGTTATTGGCTAGGGCATCTTGGGTGGTGACCGTTAAAACTTCTTGCTCACCGATATATATCGTCGATGCCTCTTCACCCCGAAAGCTCACATCCGGCAGCTCGTCAGCCGCTAACCAATCTTCGAGGTTCCGATCCAGGCGATTTTGAATAATGGCCACCCGATCCTCAACGGTTTGCGAGTCCGTCTCGGCAATTTGAAAGATCGGTAAATTGTTGAAATTGACATTCGCCGTATCGGGGATAGCCGCATCTGCGGAAGGCGCTGGCGCAGGGGCAACCTCTGATTGAGTCGTAGAAGGGGTTGAACCTTGGCTGAGAACCGGTGTTCCATAACTGCAGAGGACCAAGCTGAGTCCCAGTAACAGGCTTAAGCAGCATTGCCATATCCGGCGCTGGTACAGTCCCAAAATACGTTTCTCCGACAACTCCTATAAAGGTTTAGCATGCCGAAGCCAGAGGTTCGCATTGGCTAGCCTTCAAGTGTCGCAATGCCTGGCTAAACCGCGTCCAGCTTGAAACCTGTAGACACAAGTCGCGTATGGCCTGAAATCTATAGCGTTTCCTTAGGGAAAACTCCAGTTCTGGACGTGGCAGAGGTTTATCTGCCCGGTTCATCAGCCCAGACAGACAGCACCTCGAGTGCTAAACCACGTCCAGCTTGAAACCTGTAGTTCCAAACCGCGTATAGCCTGAGAATCTATGGCTTTTCCTCAGGGAAAACTCCAGTTCTGGACGTGGCAGAGGTTTAATACTCACAATTGTCGTGCTACCCCTTCGCATAGCGCTTCAGCAGTAGGGGCAGGGCAGACATTACAGCCAAAATACTCAGACACAGGAGGAGGTGCTCCATGCCATCCCCCCGCAGGGCTTCAACCCCGGTCACCCCAAGCCAGGTGTAGGCCATCGTACCGGGCGTAATACCAATAAACGTCCCTAGGGAATAGGCCGATAAAGGGACCTTAGTCAGTCCAAAGAGGAAGTTGACCAGATTAAAGGGTGAAATGGGGGCAAAACGGACCATGAGCACGCAGGGTAGGGCGTCGTCACAGGCCACCGTGTTGATTTTTTGGAACAACGGGCGATGGCCAAACCGGCGGACCGCCCAATCGTGGAGGAGGGTACGAGCCAGAATGAAGGCTGCGATCGCACCTAGGGTCGCCCCGATCAACGACCATAGTGTCCCCCATACCAGACCAAATACAGCGCCACCCACCACCACCAATACGGTCCCTGGCACGCCGATGCAGGTCGCCAGCACATGGGCCAGCACAAACACCGATACCCCGACGACGCCAGTGCCGATGGCATCAAAGTATGTCAGGAGACGATTGGGATCTAGCAACAGGCTGAGGGAACGCCAGCAGCAGGCCAAAACCAGCCCCCCTAGGCAAAGCCCCCAAAACCATTTACGACGCCACATTGAATAAAGCTTTCCTTCAAGACAAATCCAGCTACAGCCCCATTGGACCTGGGACGTCCAATGGGGCTGTCAACACGCAGTAGAGTGATTCTCCAGCCTTAGGACTCCTGGGGAGCCGCGGTATCCGGCACTTGCTCGCTAAGCGCCTTACGCGCCACCTTGGTGACATAGACCGTGACGGCAACCGTGGCAATGAAACCGATAATGCGAATGGCCCACACCACACCAGGGTTACTGGGGCCATCTCCTGAGCCTAGGGTGGCTAGATTGCCCGCTAAAGATCCCAGGTAAACGTACATAATCGTCCCCGGAATAATGCCCAGAGTCCCGAGAACGTAATCCACTAAAGAGACCTTAGTGAGCCCTAACGCATAGTTCAACAGGTTGAAAGGGAAAGCGGGGGACAGGCGAATCAAGAAAATGATTTTGCGGCCTTCACGCCCAATAGCATCATCAATAGCCTGAAATTTTTGGTTGTTCGCCACCTTCTTGGAAATCCAATCACGGGCAACATAGCGACCAATCAAGAACGCGGCGGTTGCCCCTAGCAT
>JBCBOC010000665.1:0-2851 GCA_039821475.1 Cyanobacteria bacterium J06632_22
GCTCGTCAACCAGCACATCGGGCCATGGGGCCGCCTTGGGTAACTCACAGCTGAGCACAATCTGTTTGGTGAGCGCCGCCTGCTGGACAAAGGTCAGGCTGGCCTGACACAGGCTGGCAATAGCCGTCGTCTGGTAGCTCAGCGCCATATGTTGGGATTCGATCTTGCTGAGATCGAGGATGTCCGTGATCAGCTCTAGTAGGTGGGTGCCGCTCCGGTCAATGGTTTGGCATGCTTCAATTTGGCGTTCGGTGAGTGGTCCTAAAAGCCCTTCTTCCAAGGCCTCGGCCATACCGAGAATGGCATTGAGAGGGGTGCGGAGTTCGTGGCTCATGTTAGCCAGGAACTGGCTCTTAGCCCGGTTAGCAGCCTCGGCCACCTGGCGGGCCTCCTCTAGGGAAGCGACCTTTAGGGCCACCTGCTGTTCCAGATTTTGCGTCAGCTGACTGAGTTGTAGGTGGGTTTTAATGCGAGCCAGCACTTCCTGCGCCTGAAAGGGCTTGGTAACATAGTCCACTGCACCCAGCTCAAAGCCACGGGTTTTGCTGTCAGTGTCGGTCAACGCTGTGATGAAGATGATCGGAATGGCCGCCCTCAGCGCATCGGCCTTGATCTGCTGGCACACCTCAAAGCCGCTCATGCCAGGCATTTTGATATCCAGCAAAATGAGATCGGGGGTAATGCGTGCCAGTCGCTTCAGGGCCCGATCACCGCTGGTTGCGATCGCAACATCGTAGCCTGCCGTTGTGAGCGTTTCTGATAGCACATCCAGGTTGGCTGGCACATCATCCACAATCAAGATCAGTCCAGCCCTATCACCGCGATGCATCATGACGGGTCTTCCTCGGCATGATCTGCTAGCTGCGCCCCCGAGTCCAGATGCGACCGCACCAGCGCCTCAATCTCATCCGTGTCAAACTGCTTTGCTAACGACCCGATCCGCTGGGCAAACGGGCTGCAGGCCGGATAGTCCATCTGCATCTGTTCCACCCATTGGGCAATTTTGAACACCAGTCCATCCTGGGCCCACGCCAACAGCGTCTGGAGAACATCCTCAGGCGGCAGCAACAGGGCATTGCCGCGATCCTCCCCGGCGTCATCGTCAGCGACGGTCTGGTACCTCCAGGCCAAGTGTAGGTGTTTGGCCAACAGCTTTAAAAGTTCTTCCGCCTGCACCGGTTTAGCGAGAAAATCATCTGCACCAGCCACCAAACTCCCCTGCCGGTCCATTTCTGACACAGATGCCGAGGAAATAATCACCGGCAAGGTCTGGTAGGCCTCGTCCTGGCGCAACTGCCGCAGCATATCCAAGCCATTCAGCCGCGGCATCATAATGTCAGTAATCATCAAGTCGCACGGCTGTTGACTCAGGGCCTGGAGGGCCGCCTCGCCATCCGCCACCTCAGTTAGCTCAAAGCCCAAGGGCCGTAGTAGCTCCAAGAGCACCGAGCGGTTCTCCCAGCGATCGTCGACAATCAATAGCCGTCGTGGCGGACCGTCGTAACCGATGATTTGCTGCCCTTGACTAATGGTTGCCTGCTGCGCCCAATTGGCCACGGTGGCAATGCCCAACTCCAGACTAAAGGTACTGCCCTCACCGGGTTGACTAGCAACTCGAATATCAGCCCCCATCAGCTGAACAATTTGCTGACTGATGGCCAACCCTAGCCCCGTGCCTTCCGCCTGGCGCTGACGGTCCCCCACCTGTTCAAAGGGGCGAAAAATTTTGGCCTGCTCTGCGGCTGAGATGCCCACTCCCGTGTCAATCACCTCAAACCGAATAAAGCAGATAGAGCCCTGCATAGCGGCTTCTGGCGTGACGTTGGTGACGCGAAAGGTAACGCCACCGCAATCGGTAAACTTAACGGCATTACTGATCAGGTTGAACAAGACCTGGCGAAGACGCTTATCGTCCGTCAGGATACCGTCAGGCAGCGTCTCGTCGGCCTGATAGATAAACTCGATGCCCTTCTGCTCCGCTCGTACCCGACAGACCTCGGCCACCCCCTGCAATAACGCCGGCAGATACACTTCATTGAAGGACAGTTCTAACTTGCGCGCCTCCACCTTGGAGAGGTCTAACACATCATTGATCAGCGTCAGCAAATGCTCCCCGCATTGGTGAATAACTTGTACGCCATGGTTCTCTTTTTCGGGTAGACGCGTCGAGCGACTGAGAATTTGGGTATAGCCCAGAATGCCGTTTAGCGGCGTTCGCAGCTCATGGCTCATATTTGCGAGAAACTCGCTTTTAGCACGGTTGGCCGCATCGGCACTCTCCTTCGCCTGTTGCAGTGCGACGGTGCGCTCCTGTACCCGATTTTCTAAGGTTTCGTTGAGCTGTTTGAGGTTGGCCTCCGCCTGCCGTTGGGACAGTGCCCCGCCGATGCTACCGGCAATCGCCATCAGCGCGGCCCGGGTGCTCTCGCTCCAGCATCGTTCCTGGCGGCAGTCGTCAAATCCCGCAAAGCCCCAAAAGGTCTCGCGCATAAAAATCGGCACCACCAGAATGGAGAGGATGCCTTGGGGTTCCAACAGCTCACGCTCACTCGGGGGAAAATCGCGAATCAGCCCGCTGATGGGCTGCTGCTGGGACAGGACCGTATACCAACGGGGCAAAATGTCGGCATAGATCAGATTTTGCAGCTCTGGGTTGTCAATTTCTGGGGTGATGTTGTCAGCCACCCATTCCCAACGCTGGCTCATGGCCGGCTGATCGGTGACAGGATGGGGATGATTTTGAAATAGATAAATGCGATCAACGTCCGTCGCAGGCCCTAGGGCATCTAGCGCAGCCTGAATGGCCCGGTGGTCATCGCGGACCGTCAGAAGTCGATTGGTTGCGATCGCA
>JBCBOC010000487.1:0-3916 GCA_039821475.1 Cyanobacteria bacterium J06632_22
TGGGAGCCGCCTGATCCATTTGGATATTAGGGATACGGGGCCCGGCATTTCCTTGGCAGATCAGCAGCAGATCTTTGACTGGTTCCGGCAGGGCGAGCATATGCGAGCGGGCAGTGGTTTGGGGTTGCATCTGTCCCAACGGATTGCCCAACTGCATGGCGGTAATATAACGGTGAAGTCAAGGCTTGGTCAGGGAAGTACCTTTACGCTAAGCTTGCCGTCTTTATCTTAAGAGTCCTAGCCCCTTGGCTGGAATCGATGGCTCGCTCAATATCAGTTAGGACACCGAGTCTGGGTTATCTTGCTGAGAACATAGCCCCTATGGCGACGCAGCCTTGTTCCAACGAAACGACCGTACGTTTGTTCGTCTCTCAAGCACAAGGCCATCTCTGAAACTCGTCCCGATGCATGAAATGTCAAACCTGTTGGAAAATTTGTTAGGCATTCACCTCAGATTGAGATGACTGGCGCTAACCGTCAGAATCGTTGCGTTCATCGAGGTGCTAGGGACAGTTATTGGCGCTGACGTCCTTTACTCTGGAGCCCCTCGACGCAGTCGAAGAGTGATAGCCTTCGCCACTTTGCTGAGGACATTTCTGGTCTTCAAGTTCCAACTGCTGTAACCAAACAGGCCCGCCGCCGCGCACAACCTCCCAACAAGGGCTTTTGTGGCGACGGCTATAGTAAACCCATTCGAAACCCATTCGACTGCTATGTGAGGGTAGCCTGACGGCTGGTTCTGGTCTCTCCATCGCAAAACCGAACGGACAAAAATCTGTCGATTCTACTTAAACGCGCGCTCGTAAACTAACTCTCGTAGTAATTTTTCCCTTTGTTGACAAACTCTAGCGTGTACGCTTTGGTGTAGTCCACCGATTTATCAAATACCCCGGCTTCTGCCATGGTTTCAAAGAAAGACTGCCAGCGAGCGTCGGTCATGGCACCAATGCCATCGGTTTCGGCTTCCCCAGAGACAACAATGCCGTACTCCTGCATTTTTTCAAATCCGTAAGCCAGCTGCTCGTCCGTCATTTCTGGATTGTCTTGCTTAATCAGCTCGTTGCTGGGTGCAGGATCTTCGAAGTAGCTGTACCAACCCTTGATTGAAGCATCGACAAAGTTTTGGACCAGCTCAGGATCCCCATCGACGATCTCCTGGCGGGTTTCGATCGTTGTGGCGTAGGAACTGTAACCATAGTCAGCTAACAAGAAGACAAGGGGCTCAAATCCACCTTCTTTTGCTATTGACAGGGGCTCAGAGCTGAGGTAGCCCTGCTGAACCGAGGTCTTGTCGGCGAGAAAAGGGCCCGGATTAAAGTTATAGTTGCGCTTCATATCTTCAGTGAAGCCATATTTTGCGGCCAAGAAAGGCCAATAGGTGACATTGGCAGCTTTGGAAATGAAAACAGGCTTGCCTTTGACATCGGCCAGATCGGCGACGCCTTGGTCAGGATGCGCAATCAGGATCTGCGGGTCCTTTTGAAACATGGCTGCCACGGTAACTTTCGGGATGTTTTCCGCGACGGCATTGATGGCATCGGCGGTGTAGCCCATGAAGAAGTCTACTGCGCCCCCCATGAGCAGTTGGGTGCCGTTAACCTGCGGGCCCCCCATTTGAATGGTGACATCTAGGCCATAGTCGTTGTAAATGCCGGTGGCTACGGCCTGATAAAAACCGCCATGCTCGGCTTGGGCATACCAGTTGGTGCCAAAGGAAATTGACTTGAGTTCGCCGCTGCCAAGTTCTTCTCCTGTGGCGTCGGGGGCCGGGCTTGTGCAGGCCGCTAGTAGTCCGGTGCCAGTGGTCAGGGCGCCATATTGTAAGAAGCGACGGCGATTCAATCTCAGCATGGTTTCAGTTCTCGGTATCGATAACGTGGGCAGGGCTTTAGTGCGGATAGTGGAAAAGGGAGCAGCTACAAAACCAATTAGTCTTTTAACAGAGTAAATCGATTTTGTAGCTGTTGCTAGGGGAGGGCCGTGTAGGGTGCTTGGCTCAAGCCTTCGAGTGACGTTGTCTTCTAGTCATGGCGCGGCTATGGCGCGTACTGTGGCTAGTCGCTGAGCTTTTTAGGGGGTGATACAGGTGCGATCGCAACGGTGGTGAACAGGGTCTATAACGTTTTTTCGAGCCAGGTTACGACCGTTTCTCCCAGGCGCACATCGTCTAGTCGGTCTACTTCCCGAATGCCAGTGGGGCTGGTGACATTGACCTCTGTCAAGTAACCACCAATGACGTCTATGCCCACAAATACTAAGCCATCGTTTCGAAGCGTGGGGGCAAGTTGGCTACAGATTTGCCGCTCACGGTCGGTAATGTCAGTTTTGGCACTGCGGCCACCGACAGCCATATTGCCTCTAAACTCTTGCCCCGTGGGGATGCGGTTCACGGCACCAATGGGCTCCCCGTCGAGCAAGATAATCCGCTTGTCACCGGCTTTCGCCTCAGGTAAATAAGTCTGCACCATAACGGGTTCAACGCCTTGCTGGGTGCTGATCTCGATCATGGAGTTGAAGTTGCGATCGCCTGCCTCTAAAAATAAGATGCCTTCTCCCCCTTTGCCGCCTAAGGGTTTGAGAACCGCCTTGCCGCCCCACTGTTCGACCGCTGACTGAATAACGGCTTTGTCTTGACTGACGATAGTCGGCGGAATCGCTTCGGTAAACTGGAGCGCATACATCTTCTCGTTCGCAGCCCGAATACCGGCGGGTGAGTTGACGACCCGTGTATTAGGGCCGACGTAATCCAAAATATACGTCGCATAAAGGTAGGGCACCGTCACGGGCGGGTCGATGCGCATGAAGACGACATCCATGTCGCCTAGGGCGCGCCACTCGCGTTTGCCTAGGCTAAACCAGTCGCGTTCGGCCACCCAGCGATGGTCTCCCAGGGTGACCGGCTTCAGGTCGACGGTCGTCAAGTAGGCGTGAGCCTGACCGTTGACGACGCCCATCTCGCTAACGGCCGCAATCCAGACCTCATGCCCGAGGAGATGGGCTGCTTCCATAATGGCGACACTGGTGTCATGGCCAGGATCGAGCTTTTCGATGGGGTCAATAATAAAAGCGAGTTTCACAAGGCAGGTGGGGCAGACAACACGTCGATTCTGCCACCTTGCTGGTCTAGTTGGTATAGCTGGCGCTAGATTCGACAGAATCAGCCGATTGTGGTGGGTGGGGACGGCTATGGATTTCGAGCTGTAACTGGCGCGGCGGAGACTATTAATACTTCTCTGACAGCTATTTCGACGTTCTCGAGGCGGGGCTGGCAGCGCTGCATTCCGGTGCGATTAGGCCTAAGTTTGGGAATTTTGAGGGGAGTGTCGCCCGTCTTAAGCCTTGAGTTCATGAGTATCACTACAGCACCGATCCAGTTGCCCGGTTATACCTTGACAGAAACGCTGTACCAGGGGGCGCGAACGACAGTGTATCGGGCGATAGAGATAGCGACGCAGCGGTCTGTGGTGATTAAGGTTCTATCCCAAAATTACCCAAGCTTTGCGGACCTTGTGCAGTTCCGGAATCAATATACGTTGACCCAACGCCTGCCCATTTCCGGAATTGTTCGTCCCCTCAAGCTGCTCCCCTATGGGAACGGCTATGGGCTGGTTATGGAGGATTTTGAGGGGATGACTGACCTCGGACAATATAGTCAGTCAGCCTCCCTCAGCGTGATAGAAACCCTGGGTATCGCCGTCCAGCTTGCTGACATCCTCCACGAACTGCATCAGCATCAGATCATCCATAAGGACGTCAAGCCTGCCAATATTCTGATCCAGCCGGTGTCAAAACAGATCAAACTGATTGACTTCAGCATTGCCTCGCGGCTGCCCCAAGAGACCCAGGCGCTCCAAAATCCGGCGAGTTTGGAAGGCACACTTGCCTACCTGGCGCCTGAGCAAACTGGACGGATGAA
>JBCBOC010000533.1:0-3586 GCA_039821475.1 Cyanobacteria bacterium J06632_22
GGCCTTGGCAGCAACAATATGTTGCTCGATTGAGTAATGAATGTACTTTTACTAAGTAAGCAAGATGAAAACAGTCTTTAGTGCACCTAGAAAGTTAGCCGGCTTAATTAAGTTTGCTACGTTAGGTGCCATCTGCACCCTGCCTGTTCTTGTATCCCCTGTCCATGCAGCTTCACTACATTTTGAAGAGATTACCGAAGATGTGGGCCCAGGTTTTGGCGACGGTTTGAACAGATACTCTTGGTCCTCGGCCAGTAAGGATGAGTACCTCTACATCGGAACCTTCAATCTCAATTTTGATGTTGTTCAACTCCCTGGATATATTGAACAGATTAGCAATTCTGACCAACCAGAACTTGCCGCACTAGATGCGTTTCGCCGTCTTTGGAGTGGTAGCCCAGTCACGCCCAGTACCGGTGGAGAGATTTGGCGAACCAAGGATGGGAGCACCTGGGAACAAGTCTTTAAAGCGGATCCCGAAGATGTTGGCTTCCGTAAAATGATTGTGTATGACGGGGCGATTTATGCCGGCACGGCGAATGGGCCCAATGGTCCTGCTCCTGGAGACGGTGCTTATAGCGCTCTTCCGCCCTTCAACCCGACTAATACGGTAGATTACACGGGTAGCGGTACAGCACTGTACAGCAGTAGCACAGGCGAAAGCGGAACTTGGCAAGAAGTACCAGGCGGTCCGAGTAGCAATCCACTGAACGCTTCTAACCGGGCGATGGCTGTCATTGACGGCAAACTGTGGATTGGCACAGAGAACCCCATTAGCGGTCCCGAACTGTGGTCCTACAGCACAGCCGATGGCTGGACTTTGGAATATCAACTGCCTTCCGGCGTACTTGCCATTGGCGAGATTGAAGAATACAACGGTGAAATCTACTTCGGCACCTGGGCCAGCGGAGATGGTTTTGAGCTGTATCAATATGACCCTGACACTCAGGTGGCAACAGATGTCACCCCCAATGTCGATGCTGATGTGATCGAAGGGAATCAGGGCGTGATGCAGCTCTATTCCTTTAATGGCAATTTCTTCCTGGGCACGGTCAACTATGGGGAAGGGTTCACACTGCTCAAAACCGCCGATCCAAGTGACCCCAATTCAACTTGGGATGTGGTAACAACCGATGGTTTTGGATCAGAGTTTGCCGGCGGAACCCCTGATAATGCCTATGCATGGTCTACCCAGATTGTGAATGATGTCCTCTATTTAGGCACCTTCAATACAGGAGCGGAAGCAGGAGTATTGGGTCCAGACATCCCGCTAGATGGTCGCGGTCAACTTTGGCATAGTACCGATGGTCACACCTGGGAAATTTTGGAAGACAATGGCTTTGATGTTCCTTTCAGCTATGGTTTCCGAACCATGACCACGTGGAATGATCAGCTGGTTGTGGGATCGGCCTCTAATTTGTTTTTCCCGGACCTGCTATCTTCACCCTATCCTGAGTACCTAGAGGCGTTAGCCCCAGACGAGCTCGAAGAACTGATTGCATATTTAAAGCGTGAAGGTGTCCTAGACCTCAAGCCCGAGGACTACATTGGCACTCGCGTATATGTCGGCAAATCCAAGGCAGTCCCTGAGCCCACATCAGCAGCTGTCTCGCTGGCAACCTTGGCTGCGTTAGGTCTGCTGCGTAAGCGCCAGACAGCCGAAAGCTAAGGGCGCGGCATTTACAGTCAAAAGAGCCAGGGGTCAGTTGGTCCCTGGCTCAGATGTTTGGCTCGCTTTGACCCACCGCGAGTGGGGTTTAGCGCTGGCCTACTTTGCTTGAGCCTCCGAATATCGCTCTCCTTAGCGCACAGAGCGCTCCGTGACTCGTAACCCGACTCAATCTGTTCGTAGGTTGCGAGTCAGCGGTTGTGTGGCCCAATCTCTAGCTATTCCACCGTGACTGACTTGGCTAGATTGCGGGGTTGATCCACATCCAGGCCGCGTCGCTCGGCAATGTGATACGACAGGAGCTGCAGCGGCACGACTGTAAGGATCGGTGACAGGAGCTCGTCTACCGTGGGCACTGGCAGCATAGCGTCAAAGATATCCTCCGCCTCGGGGTCGTTCATCGGGACGACACCAATGAGTTGGGCGTCACGGGCCTTGGCCTCCTGGGCGTTGGAGAGGACCTTTTCATAGACTGTGCCGGGCATTGCGATCGCAACCACCGGCACCTTGGCATCCAGCAGCGCAATCGGACCGTGCTTCATCTCTCCTGCGGGGTAGCCCTCAGCGTGGATATAGCTAATTTCCTTGAGCTTCAGGGCCCCTTCTAGGGCAATGGGGTAGTTCACCCCGCGACCCACAAAGATAAAGTCCTGGGTATCAGCAAAGTCATGGGCCAGCTCCTCGATATAGCGCTCCTGACTCTCTAGGACCAGTTCCATCTGAGCCGGCAGCTGCCGCAGCCCTTCCAGGATTGCCTCAATTTCAGCTCCGGATTTTGCCCCATTGCGGTGGGCCAGCTCCAGCGCCAGGAAGTAAAACGCCATAAGCTGCGCGACAAAGGTTTTGGTGGCCGCTACGCCAATTTCAATACCACACGGGTATCTACCACATTGCCAATCAGACGCCCCAGCGAACTTTCTGTCCGGTTGCTGATGCCCATCATCCGCGGCGCATAGGCCGCATTGCCACGGGCCGTACGCCGAGCCTGCTCCATCTCCAGCGCCGCCAGCGTATCCGCCGTCTCACCAGACTGGGTCACACCAATGGTCAGGGTGTTAGGGGTCAGGGGCGAGGGCGAATAGCGAAATTCTGACGCGTACTGCACAAAGGTGGGAATGCCTGCAATCTGCTCCAGCAGATGCTTGCCCACCAAACTAGCGTGCCAGCTCGTACCACAGGCCACAATCTGTACCTGCTGCAAATCCTCAAACAGCTCGTCCGGCTGTCCCAAACGAACCGGGGAGTAATCGCTCTCCGCGGACCAGCCATCCGTCAAGTAAGCCTCTAAACAGGCTCGTACCACCCCCGGCTGCTCGTAGATCTCCTTGAGCATGAAGTGCTTGAATCCCTGCTTTTCCACCATGATGGGGTTCCAGTTCAGGGTGATGGGGTGCTTCTTGAGCTTAATCCCCTCAAAGTCGTAAATGCTCGCCCCCAGCGGCGTCAGTAGCGCCAGTTCACCATTTTCTAGGGGCAGAACGGCGCGAGTATGGGGAATGATGGCGGGCGTGTCCGATGCGCAGAAAAATTCGCCTTGGCCAAAGCCGATTGCCAACGGTGCCTGCTGACGCACCACAATCAGTTCGTCAGGGTAGTCTGCATTGATCATCGCCAGGGCAAATGCCCCCTCCAGTTGGCTCACGGCCTGACGGGCCGCCTCTAAAAACTTAGACTGGCCGGACAGGGGACCTTCAGGCGCCAATGGATTTTTAAGGCACTCCGCCACCAGGTGGGGAATCACTTCGGTATCCGTATCGGACCGGAACTCATGCCCCTTCGCCTTCAGGTCTTCCCGTAGCTCACGGTAGTTCTCGACAATACCGTTTTGCACCACGGCAATTCGCTCATAGGTGTCGGTATGGGGGTGGGCGTTGTACTCTTCAGGCTTACCGTGGGTCGCCCAGCGGGTGTGACCAA
>JBCBOC010000124.1:0-8054 GCA_039821475.1 Cyanobacteria bacterium J06632_22
ATGAACCGCCTGAGGAGACCCAGCCTGGGGGAGCTTCCACTCGCTACCTAGGTTGGTAAAATCGGCCTCAAACCGTTTTGCCTGTTTGCTGCCCATGAGATCTTCTACATCTTCGTAGAGGGCCTGCAAAATCAGCACAGAAGCTTGGACAAAGGCCGGTGGGGTGCCCGTAGGTGCAGCCACTGGAGACGTTTTTGACATATCCAGCTTGATCTTGCCCCAGACGCTGAAACGGTCAGGCTCTTCTAGCAGGACGCAGGCTTTACCGCGGTTATCGGTCAATTCTCGCCATAGGGCTCTCGCTTCCTCCTCTTGGGCGGCGCTAAAAACGCTGAGCAGCCGAAATGTCTGCCCCTGGTAGGACAAAATCGGAATCTTTTGCTCTTTTGACGGATGCTGAAAGCTACTGATTTCAACATCCTGGCGTTTGAGAATGAACATAGCGCCATCTGTAACATCTGGGCAGACTGAGTCCCCCAATCACGGACCCTGAGGAAGCTTTTAGTATAGTCGGAACATCGTGCAATGCACCTGTCCGATTTTGGCTTCTGTATAGAGACAAAAAGATGTCGCTACAACGGCGGGTCATTAGTTTAAGATTACCCAGTTGCCCTGTTTGAGGTGGCATGGCTACAATCTGGGAATGATTCATGGCCACTGATGGTGATGAGAATTGAGGATCCTTAGCTCAGTTGGATAGAGCAACCGCCTTCTAAGCGGTCGGTCACAGGTTCGAATCCTGTAGGATCCGTCAGCGAGCCACCGCTTAGAAGGCGGTCGGTCACAGCTACTCTCCGAGAAGCAAGCCACGAATCCTGTAGGATCCGTCAGCGAGCCACCGCTTAGAAGGCGGTCGGTCACAGCTACTCTCCGAGAAGCCAGCCACGAATCCTGTAGGATCCGTTGAAACCTGCTATCAACATCCGTTATTCACGATGGTTGTTGTTGTGCAGGATGTTTAACCGCAACTGTTACGACAGTATGGCTTTGAGCCTGTGGGAAGGTGTGATGACCAGCAGAGATGTCGTCATCACACCTTCCCGCTGTCACCCATGCGATTTCCCACTCGTTTCAAACGCCTGATGCTTGTGTTGTTGGGCGGTATGGTCACACTGTATTTGCTCAACGCGTCTTTTGGGGCGCACCCGTTGGCTGCTGGTCCGATGTTGGCGGCCCATCGGGGGCTAGCCCAAGATTTTGATCGCACGGGGCTTAATAACGACACCTGTACCGCAGCCAAAATGCTGCCGACGCCTCACACTCACTTAGAGAATACGATTCCGTCCATGGCGGCGGCGTTTGATTATGGTGCAGATTGGGTTGAGCTGGATATTCACCCGACAACCGACGGACATTTTGCCGTGTTCCACGATTGGACAGTGGACTGCCGCACCGAGGGAACCGGCGTGACCCGTGAGCAGACGCTGGCCGAACTACAGTCCTTGGACATTGGTTACGGCTATACCGCTGATGGCGGCAAGACCTATCCCTTTCGCGGGCAAGGCGTGGGGCTCATGCCTTCCCTCGCAGAGGTCTTTGCGACATTTCCCCGTCAGAATCTGATTCTTAATATTAAGAGTAATGATCCTCACGAAGGGGAACTGTTGGCCGATCGGCTAGCGAGCCTGCCGCCGCAGCGGCAGCAACAGATTATGGTTTATGGTGGCGAGCGCCCAGTGCATATTGTTCGTGAGCGCTTACCGTTGATTCGCACCCTGTGGATTCGGCAACTCAAGCAGTGCCTAGTACGCTATGCGCTGCTGGGCTGGACGAACTATGTCCCAAAGGTGTGCGATCGCAGCATGCTCCTGATTCCCGTTAACTATGCCCCCTGGTTGTGGGGCTGGCCGAATCGTTTTTTGCAGCGTATGGCTACTCACAACACCCAGATTTTTCTCGTGGACGATTACCAGGGGGAAGGCTTTTCCCAAGGGCTGGATGACCTGGCGCAAATTGTCCAATTACCCAAGCACTATGCGGGCGGCATTTGGACCGATCACATTGAACGCATTGGGCCTGCACTCGGTACTCGTTGAGGCCAATACCACGGGCCCGTTAAGAACGTTAAGGTCTGTAGCGGTTTCCTCGACCCGATCATGGCCCCCTTGAGTCATCCGTAAAGCTGATTTAGTATAGTAATACAAATTTACTGAATACAACCGATGGGCGCGATCGCACCAACTCCCCCTGAACTGAGCCAGCGCATTCTCGAAATGGCCGCGACCGGCGTCTATCGCGAGTCCATATTTGAGGCGTTTAAGCCCCTGGCCACCAAGAAGCAAATCAGCAGTGCCATCGCCCTGGCCAAGCAATTTGGCCTGCGCACCGACGCTAGTCTGCGCGATCCAGAGCTGGGGACGTACTACCATGCTGACCCAGAGCAGGTGCAGCAGTACCAGGCTCTGACCACCACCGCCATTACCCTATCTGAGGGAGACGACGTAGCCGCGCGCATGTCAGCCACGGTGCAAGCGCTGCACGCTATGGTGACCATCGCAGGCGCTGTAACTGTGGTGTTGGTGGTGATTGGCAGTCTGTGTGTGCTGAGCGGCCGACTGATCAATGGGGCCGTCGTGTACTGCAGTGCCTTCTGGACAGGCATTATCTGGCTAGTGCAGCGTCAGCTGATGCAAAAGGCTTTGTTACCACCAAGGGCTTGAACCGTTATAGCTTAAACTCATCAAACTTCACGACGGCCGTTTCCGGCTGCCGGGTGTCAAAGTAGTAGCTGCTGACGGTACCGCTACCCGTATCGAGAATGCTAAAGGCCGTAAGATTGTTGCTGGCAATATAGGGGGCCGGTTGTCCCTGGTCGTTTTTGGGCAGTGCCAGGGTGGGGACGGCGGGCTGTAGACCGTTTGGGTCGCCTTCGGCGACGTAGTCTTCTGTATAGGCCCCCAGACTTTGGGGGACTTTTCGGGGATTGCCAGCCTGGTGGGCGCCGTAGCTGTTGCCCACATTGGAAGATTCTAAAAAGTGCATGCCCGTGGCCCCCACAAACCGATTCCACAGGTGTGAATGACCATAAAAAACCAGATCCACCTGTGCATCTTCGAGGAGAGGGATCAGATCGCGGATGATGTAGTCCTGCGCTTTAGGATACTCGTAGCGCACAGCAGTGACAGCTCCGTCCGCATTGCGATCAAACACGCGCACGGGATTGGTAAAGGCAGGAACAATATTACCGCCTAAGGTATGAGGCGGGTGATGCAGCATAACAACTTTGTATTTAGCCTGCTGAAAGGCGTCGCTAGCTAACTCTGCTTTGAGCCATTCATACTGGGGACTGCCCTGATGAATGGCTTCAAAAATATGTTGGCCGTAGCCCCATTGGGTTGGATTATCGTTGCTAGATTGTTTCTCTCGATAGCGGCCGCGAGTGTTGGGCGTGAGACTAGGGGCACGCCAGATCTGCGTGACGTAAAGCGAAATCAGGCGCACATCGCCAAAGCTGGTGGCATAGTATCGTTTGGTTTCGCCGCCATCTGCTCGCTTGAGGGTCGGTAGAGAAAAAATCTCTTCGTAGGTGTCAATATTAAATGAGTTGTTTTTGAGCCACTGTTGTTTAACGCTGGGGGTGTTGTTAGGGTTAAAGTCGTCTGCGTAGCTTTGGTAAAGCTTGTTGGCCGCTGCCCAGGGAATTGGATCGTTGAACTGGTCGTTGAGGGGTGTGGTCGCCGTGTATCGGCCCATCACTTCATGGTTGCCGATGGCCGGGAAGAGGGGGGCATTCTGGATAATTGGGGCGCCCGTATAAGTGGTGGTTTTGCCGTCACGCTCTAGCGTAAAGTTTGCCCGCCCTTGCAAGCAGGGAAAGAAAGCCCCACCACGAACATCGTCAAACCATTCTGAAGCGCGGTCTGGAACATTTACCAGATCGCCAGCCAAAAATACGCCGTCCACCTGTTCAACGGTTTCGCCCACCTTTTGCAGGTTGGCTGCGGTCATGGGCATGAGCTGGTGGTCTGAAGTCAGCAGAATTTTGAGACTTTGCCCAGTGGGCGGTGCGGGGGCGAGGGAAAATTCTGCGCTAGTGATCAGGGCCCCGTCTTCGCGGGTACTGATCACCCGGTAGGGTTGGCGGATGCCGGGCGTTAGGCCTGAAAGCCGGGCCTCATGTCGCCAGATAGGACGAAACACTGTCTCCTCTAGGGCTAATGACGGTAGCTTAGAGGCTTTGTCCTCTCGCATGCGGCTCAGCTGAACGGTCTTGGCCATCACGCTAGTCGTCTGTCCCTCGACGCCGTACACCACGGTATGGGCCGTACCGGCAAACTCGGTGAACCAGACAACGCTGACAGCATCAGCGCCAGGGTTTTGCAAAAATGGATCGGTCAGTAGGGTGTCGGTCGTGGGTGTGAGGGCAGTGGGCATGGCAGGTTGCGAAGATGCGGTAGGGGGTGAGGGCGGGCCAGATGGACCTGTGCCGCTCAGCCAGGCAGGCCAGTGCAGGTTGCCGGATAGGAATAACGCCAGCAGGACGCCAAATAATACTCCTACCACTAGCAGCGGCCATTCCCGCGATTGGCGCATCGGTTAAGTCCTAATCGATACAGTGGTGCTGCCAGCACTCGACAGCATTTCCGACCGTAGCAACCCCTGGGGTTTGTCACAAGTCTCTAGATCACACCCGCACGCACAACGTGCGTGTTAAGGCCGTCGTGTTGGATGGCCAAAGACTCTCGACGATTTCGCGATTTCGCTGTCTCTGCCACCCCTAATGCCTGATGTCGCCCCTTAGCTGCACTCATGGTTTTGTTGCTGCCAGTCAAAGAACCGTCTGTTCAACGATGCTGAACCCGTTACTTTGAGGAATAGTAGAGAGTAAGCCACCCCTTGCTACGCCTGTGATTACAGCTCGCCCCGACATACCTATTGCGCTGTCTAAGCCCGTGAGCTTGTCCCAACCTCCTGCGACGCCATCTGCCGACGACCAACGGCCAAAATATCGTCGCCCAGAATCCAAACGCTTTGGCTCTCGGTGGTTTTGGCCTTTGGTGGTGCTATCTGTTGGCCTGCATGGGGGCCTCCTACTGGTCCCCATGCCCGATATCGAAAAGCCCGAGGCGGTTGTTGAGGAAGAGGACTCCGAGGTGATTGAGGTGGTGACGTTGCCCGATGTGGCACCATTGCCTGCTGCGGCTGATATCGAAGCTCCGCCAGCGGTTGCCCCGCCTCCGCCAGAGCCGGTTGCGCCAGAACCGGCCGCGTCAGAACTGGTTGTGCCATCGCCTGTGATTGAGCCTGCGGTAGAACCTTATGGGGTTGAGCCCTTAACGCCGGAGCCTCCCATCGCTGAATCGGACCCAGCTCCAGCGGTTACAGATCCCGGACCACCAACGTTGGCGCAACGGTTAGCTGATCCGGACCAGTATGTTAGCTATGCCAAAACCGATACTGAAGAGAACTTCTACCGAAGTGTCTCGACGGATTGGTACGGTGTTGTTTTTAGTGCCTACGGCTCGATTCCAGGGAAGTACAACCCCGATCCATCCATCGTGGTGGAGACACCGCTGTGTCCAACGCCGCTACCGCCCTCTGAAGTAGAGGTGGGCGTTGTTGTTAATCCTGATGGCAGCCTCGAGGGAGAGCCTGTGACCTTGCGGAGTACGGGGTATGACGTTCTCAATGAGCAGGTTCTAGAACTTGTTAAAGCCCATGCTTACCCTGCCACGGGGGCCGTTGCCGCTTACGAGGTGAAGATTTTTGTGACGGCGATGTGTTCTTAATGCCGTGGGCTTAAATCGGTGGACTAAACAGGGTTCAATTGACTGCGAGTGATACGCGCTTGCCGCCGATCCGGCGTAGCTTGGCCAGCATTTTCGAGACATCGCTGTAGGGCAGTTCGCGGTCGGCCTGGAGGGTGAGGAAACCGTCGGGATTTTCGGCAAAGTAGGTTGCGATCGCATCTGCTAGTTCGTCATCGTTAACGGGCGTATTCTCCAATACCACCGTGCCATCAGGCCGCAGCCCCAATACCATCGGTTCAGCCCGGTCAATCACCTCTTCGTCTGCACCCGAGACCGAAGTTGGCAGACTCACGCCAAAAATTTTGATGCCGCTTAGGCTCATGGAGATGATGACAAAGAAGACCAGCACAGTCATGAGCACGTCCATCATCGGTACCAGATTGACCTCTGGAATTTTGGACTGAACCTGGCGGTTGCGTAGCGGCATGGTCGTGTCTCTTAACTGGTTGATCTAGAGCGGTCTTATGGTTGAGATCTGATCCTTCGGGGGCCTACTCTTCGAGGGCTAGGGACACCCGATCGCCCCCCACCTCACGCATGCGACCCAAAAACTGCATGACATTTTCGTAGGGGAGATCTTCTGCCGGGACCAAATAGACAGTGTCCTTGGGGTTGGCACCCAAGTAGGCTTCGATCCGCAGCGCCAGTTGCTCTTCTCCAATAGGGGTCCCATTCAGTAGCGTCTGGCCTTGGTCGTCCATTTCTACAATAAATAGGTCAGCCAGAGAATTCACCTGGGGGGTGTCATCTTCCTCTGTCTGTTCGGGGGGGAGCTCCACCTCAATCAGTTCTTCACTGCCCAGGGATACCGTAATCACCACGAAATAGGCCAACACGCCCATCATGACAGTCAACATAGGGATCAGGTCGATGGTGGGAATGTCGCGGTTTGGCTGTTTGCGGCGCATGGGGAGATGAGGCAGTAAGGGGGCGGTGTGGTCGGCCTATGGTTTATCGCCAGGCGCTAGCGCTGGTGCTCGCTGTTCCTCAAAATGGGCTCTGGGGTGCGGGTGCCGTCCACGACCTGGTTGGCTTCGGCGGCAAGCAGCGCAGGCTCGTACCAATACTGGCGATAGATCAGCTCCAGTTCGTTCCCGGCATCGGCAAACTGGTCCGTTTGCTGACTCTGGAGGGTAACCATAGTGCGCAGGACGACCAGTGCCAAAATTGCCACAACCATGCCCGCGGCGGTGGTAATCAGTGCCTCACCGATACCGGCGGCCGCTTCACCGGCCCCTTCCCCGCCACCGCCGCCAATGTCGAGGCTGTAGAAGGTGCCAATCAGGCCTGTGACGGTCCCTAGCAGACCCAGCAGTGGCGAAATGGCGACGATGGTTTCTAACAGTTTGTCGCCCCGGCGCATTTTGATGAATTCTCTGTCGGCAGCGGTTTCCATAGCCAGGCGAAAGGTTTCCGGCGAGGCATTACGCAGCTTTAGGGGGGCCAGCAGGAAGCGGCCCATGGGGTTGTCCAAATGCTGGTTTGCGATCGCAGCTGCCTCGTCTAGATCCCGGGTGGCGGCCTCCAGGACATCGTGGATCACCTTTCCCTGCTGCCGTAGCAAGTCTGACCAAAACAGCGTCCGCTCCAGTGCGCAGGATATCGTCAGTACCGAAGCGCCGACAATCGGCACCATGACAGGTCCACCCTTAGCGAGAAAGTCAAAAACGGTTGACATATCAATATCCTGCTTAAAATCCTATGGGAACGATGGGCTGATAACGGCGGGCTGATAACGATGAGTTGGCTCAGAGGGTTAAGACCGAGGAATAAAACGGGGCAATAGTCATGGGGCAACAGTCAGGACGAAGGCTGATGCCTGACTTTTTTTGCTGATGCCCAGAGGCACGGATGGAACGCTGTATGGTCACTGTTTAATCATCATCGTTGTCCACATTGACCGTGTCGTCAGCACTCTCACGGGTAGAGTCATCGCTAGTGGCCGTCTCACTGGGGGCCGTTGTGTCAGCACCGGCCGCTGGATTTGCTGCAACTGCGGCCTCTCCCGTCGGTTGGGATGTTTCACTGGCCGTTGGGGTCGCGGGGGGACTCGGAACTGCTGAACCGTCGGGCACTCTAATCTCTTGCCAGCTCACATCGCCTTCTGTGCCAACTTTCACCAGAACCGATTCAATACGGTCAGCCCCAGCGGTGACCCGGCCCACCACGTCACATTCAAACGAGTCTCCTCGTTCATTGACCCGGTAGGCTCCATCACAGCTCACGGCAACGCGTTGGGTCACCAGTTTACCGAGCTCCTTTTGGATGTCCGCTTCGAGAGAGACCAAATTGATCAGCGTCTTG
>JBCBOC010000667.1:0-2838 GCA_039821475.1 Cyanobacteria bacterium J06632_22
ATCTACTCTCAAACTGGGGAAGTTCAACTTTCATCGTCTGGCGGTCTGGTTTCTCTTCGAGTTTTGCTGTATTCGCAGTAGTTGTCGACAACAGCAGCACTGCACCCATCACAATCATGATGGCGTTTTCTAGAAAGCTGACTACGCCGAGCGGGGCCTTAGACTTGCCACCAACGCAGGCACAGTTTAGCGCTAGCTTGTCGATGTAGACGGCTTTAATCACTGATACCGCCCCACTCGTGCCGAACACGAGGGAGCCGATGCCCGTGATTAGCGGTGCAGTGCCCGATAGAAATCCTAGCCCAAGCAGCAACTCTAAAAAGGGAAACGCCTTCCCGTAGGGCTTCACTCGCTGCGTGATCAGGTCGTATTTTTCAAAGCCTTCAACAAAGGCAGGTAGGTCCATTAGCTTGAGCGAGGCCAGCATCGATAGGGATACCCCCATGAAGCCGGTAATGCCGAGCGTTGCGGCCCAAGCGACCAGACCAGCCGTCGAAAACAGGGCGATGACCGGCGTGTATGAGTAGTCTGTTGATTCGGCGTCGACGTCAAAATATTTGGCTAGATCGGTATAGCCGCCAATGCGCTCATCCCCAAAGAAGATTTGCGGTGTAGAGGCAATGTTGTGTCGGGCTTTAAAGGCATCCACGGCTGCTCTGGAGGTCAGTTTATGGTCTGTGAACTCAATACCTTTTTGATGTAAGAGGTTTACCGCTTTGAGGCCCCACGGGCACTCATGATCTGCCATAGACATGCGATAAACATGAACGGCCTGAATCTGTTGTGTGTGGGCTGGATGTCTTTCATTGGAAACAGCCATCATGAATTCTCCTGCCTGGCACTGCTATTGTGAAATGCACAGCGCTATATCGACAACACCTCAAGGGTAAACCTTATCGCTCACTCTGGGGCAACGCCAGAACAGGACATTTAGGGATGGTGAGCCACGAAGCGCGCTAGGGTGTTGAAATGACGGACGACAAGCCGAGTCAGTAGCAGAGGCTGTGCCCTAGCTTGGCGTTACAGTAAGCTACAGCGTCTATTGTTAGGACCTCACGCTGACTTCGATAACTGCCATGCAACGTAGAGACCTGCTTAAGCTCAGTTTAGGGACCGCTACTGCGGCATTGCTCTCGCAATGCACGCGTCAATTGTTCCACACTGGCAGTGTCAGTGAGGTGCTGAGTCAAACTGTCAGCAGTGACGGCGGCTTGCTCAGACTTAACTTAGAGGCCCGTGTTGAATCCGTCCTCCTAGGGGATCGCACTGCTAATGCGCTCACCTACAACGGTCTAGCGCCTGGTCCACAGCTAGAGGTCAAACCTGGCGATACGGTACAAATTCGCTTGGTCAACCGATTGGAGCAGCCTACCAACCTTCACTTCCACGGTTTGCATCTTCCTCCCCAGGTAGACGACGTCTTTCGCGAAGTGCCGCCGGGTGAGTTCTACACTTACGAGTTTCAGATTCCTGCCAACCATCCAGCCGTAACGGCTTGGTATCACCCGCACTATCATCTGAACGTGGCAGATCAGGTTTTTGGTGGGTTAGCTGGGGCCTTTATTGTCCGGGGCGAGCTGGATGAGATTCCAGAGATTCAGCAGGCTGAGGAAGCGGTGATGGTATTGCAGGACTGTTCACCTGATAGCGCGCTGACAATGCCCCATACCTTGGCCCAGAAGTGGGGGCGTGAAGGTCGTGCTTTGCTAGTGAATGGCCAGGCGAAGCCCGTGGTTGATCTGCCGCAGAACGGTTTGCTGCGGCTACGGCTGATTAATGCCTCGTCATCAAGAATATACCGGTTGGAACTACGAGAGCATCCTTGGTACTTAATGGCCACGGACCGGGGTGCGATCTCAGAGCCCACTGCACTTGAGCGGCTTATTCTCAACCCTGGTGAACGGGTTGAACTGTTGCTACCGGGGCAGCAGACACCTGGGGACTATCAGCTTTGGAGTCTACCTTATGACCGAGGTATTTCGGAGGTGAAGGCGTCGATGGGGCAGCAGGTGGAAAATTTGGTAGGGGTGGAATTGGAGAAGGAGGAGGTGCTCGCAACCCTGCGCTACCGATCCACCCCGCGAATGGAGCCTCTACCCTTGCCGCAGCGGCTTATTCCTGTGCAGGCGTTACCCGAACCTCAGGTGACACGGGAATTCGTCTTAGATCATGGCTTGGACGCAGACGCGCCTGGGGCTGGATTCATCATCAACGGCGAGTCCTTCAAAATGGGCCAGGTCAACACGCATGTGCGGTTAGGTCAAACCGAAGACTGGCGCATTATCAATAAAGCCAGTATTGACCATCCCTTCCACCTGCACACGAACGCTTTTCAGGTGATGGAGCGGAATGGACAGCCCGTCACGCTGAAGGCCTGGAAAGATGTCGTGGGCATTCAAGGCTATGAATCGGTTACGTTACGGGTTCGGTTTGAAGATTTTACAGGTCGCACCGTGTACCACTGCCACATTCTCGATCACGAAGACCAGGGCATGATGGGTGTTTTAGAAATTTCTTAAGTGGTCATGACTGATGTCCGTAAATCTGTAGAGGTGATGATCCTTACACACACCACGGGGCATACGTTTCAGTCGTATCGCCCCGTTTTTTTTGCAGATATGAAACGGGTTTTAGCTACTGATATACGGTAAGAAATTGCAGCCGAGTCACGACTGACTAAATGTCCGGAAGCTGAATTTTCAGGCAGAGATAAAGAGTCTCTTTAAATAGCTCATGGCGCATCTTGCCTCGAGCTATTCTTGATTACGAACATCTACCAACCATCTGCGCTTGAGTCAATTATGCACAATCATCAGAATTTCAGCGCAATAGACAGTC
>JBCBOC010000758.1:0-2272 GCA_039821475.1 Cyanobacteria bacterium J06632_22
CCATAAATAATTGAGCGCACCTACTTAGTACAGCGTCAAAGCTAAAGATTTGGGTTATGTCAGTGAAATAGTGATGGGTGAATCGTGAAGTAGCGTTTGGCCTTAAGCTCCTTTGAAGTAGAGACGTTCGACTATTGCACTACCGCTCTATTTCACTATTTCATCGTCATCACCGACCCTAATCTTTAGGGTTGATCGATCACTAGTCTTTTTCAACGGTGTAGCCAAATTCGGCAAGTTGTGATCGCGACTGTCGCCATTTTGGCTGCACTTTCACAAACACCTCTAGATAAACCTTACCGGCAATGAGCTTTTGCATCTGCTCACGGGCGGCTGTGTTGATGGCTTTCATCATGCTGCCGCCTTTGCCGATCAGAATGCCTTTTTGAGATTTGCGTTCGACATAAACCGTGGCCAAAATGCGAGTAATGTCTGGACTTTCTTCTACCCGATCAATAGAGACTGCAACAGAATGGGGTACTTCTTCACGGGTGTGGTGCAAAATCTGTTCTCGCAACAGTTCACCCATAATGAAGCGTTCCGGCTGGTCGGTGGCGAGGTCAGGGGGATAGTAGTAAGGGCCCGGCTCTAAACGGTCAATCAGCTTTTGCTGAAGGGTTTTGAGGTTTTCTTCGGTGACGGCTGAAAACTTGCAGAGGGGCCAGTCGCCACTGAGTGCGTCGTAGCTGCTATCGATGACACCGCGCTTTTTATCGGCTTGCAGGTCTGCTTTGTTAACGCCCAGCACCACGGGGACTGGGCTCCGCTTCAGCAGTTCGGCAATAAACGCATCGCCTCGTCCGGCCTCAACGCTGCCATCTACCACGAACAACGTCACATCTACGGAGTTGATGGCAACGCGGGCATTTTTGACCAGCACTTTCCCCAGCTCGTGGTGAGGTTTGTGGATGCCCGGCGTATCGACAAAAATAATTTGTGCCTGGGGCGTGGTCAGAATACCCCGCAGACGGTTGCGAGTGGTTTGGGCGATGGGAGAGGTAATGGCCACCTTCTGCCCAATCAAAGCATTCATCAGCGTCGACTTGCCCACGTTGGGACGGCCCACAATCCCGACAAAGCCGGATCGAAACCCCGGTGGTGGGGTTGGAATTGTCGAAAAGCCTGCATTTATCCCTACATCTGTCATTGTCGAACGTTCCGTCGTTAGTTCCCAGTGATATGCACAATCACCTCGCGGTGGTGGGCGTGCTGTCGGTGCTCCCACAGATAAATCCCTTGCCAGGTCCCCAACCCCAATCGCCCATTGACAATGGGAATCTGCTCCGATGTGTGCGTCAGAGCGGTGCGAATGTGGGCTGGCATGTCGTCAGGGCCTTCGGTGCTGTGGCGGTACTGTTGGCCTTCAGGCACCAGTTGAGACAAAAACGTTTCCATATCCGCCAAGACATCTGGGTCCGCATTTTCTTGGATGACTAGGCTGGCGGAGGTGTGGCGTAGAAATAAACTGCATAGCCCCGTGTTGACGCCAGCGTCGCGGACGGCAGCTTCGACCTCGTGGGTAAACCGCTGCAGGGACTTACCACGGGATTTAAGCCGGAGGACGGTTTGGTAGTGGGTTGCGGTGGACATGAGGTAGGGCGAAATGCTCAATGCATAACAGGATAGGTCAGCGGTGGTAACCCCTTAGACATCCTGGCAGTAGACGATACAAAAATTTTGGCGAAGCCTTGACGATAGCGCAATTTAACCTGTTCTTACGGACATCTGAACGGGAACTTTAATCCTAGATATCACGGGCATTTCTTGCAGTTCAATGTATCGATTGCTGCTTCTGATTGGGCGGTTAACGCGTGACATTACTGCGATTTCTACCAATTTATTCGGTCAGATATGATAGACCAATCCCCCATAATCGTTCTGGCGCAGGGTGTTCCAGCCTGGAACCGATGGCGACGGGTAACGCCATCGGATACGGTTCATGGTCCTGTATTAAAAACGGCTGACAGGCCTAACTTGCGCGAGGCACTTCTCATTCGGGCGAACTTGGCTGAGATTAATCTCAGCTACGTTGACGGTTGCATGATCAACCTGGCTGGGGCAGATTTGCGCCGGGCCAGCCTGCGGGAAGCGATCTTTTACACGGCGAACCTAGCCCAGGCCAGACTCGCAGATGCCAATTTGCTGGGCGCGGATCTGCGCGAGGCTAACCTCAAGGCTGCAGATCTTAGCCGCGTACAGGGGAAACTCGCCACCTTTAGCATGGCGGATCTACAGGGGGCCAACCTGCGGGAAGCCATTTTGATACAGTCCA
>JBCBOC010000678.1:0-2770 GCA_039821475.1 Cyanobacteria bacterium J06632_22
AAAGAAGCGGAAGCGACCAACAGTATGGCTGACCAGGGAATCGACGTGATTACCTGTCACGTCGACAGTCCCAAGGTGGTAATGGAAACAGCAGAGAAGCGCGGGATTTTTGCCTCGGGCTACCATGCGAACCAGTCACCGTTGGCGCCTGAGGGGTATTTAACCGGTGCCGAGTGGGATTGGTCTAGCATTTACACCTCCCTTGGGGAACAGTTTGTTGCAGGCAAAACGCTGATGGCGGGAGACATTCCCCATCTGTTGCGGGGGGGGCTGTCGGATAACTTCTGTAAGCTATCGCCCTATGGCCCAGCGGTTACCGAGGAAGCTAAGGCCGATGCAGAAACGGCACGGGCAGCACTGGAAGCCGGCGAGCTGGTGATCTACGAGGGTGAAGTTAAGGACAATGCTGGCAACACCATTATTGGTGCAGGCGAGAAATATGAGCAGCAAAACCTAGAACTCGAGAAAATGGACTGGCTCATCGAGGGTGTGAACGGTAGCATCGACGGCTAATGGTCCCCACAACTCAGGCGGCTCGTTCGTTTGCCAGGCAATCTTGGAGACGGCCACTGGAGGCGGTTGTGCTACCGGTGGCTGCATTGCTGGTGGCACTGGTTATTTTTGGCATCTTCTGTGCATTAGCAGGCGCGAATCCCTTTGACGTCTATGGTTCGATCTACAAAGCAGCCTTTGGTCGCTGGAGCGCTTGGCAAAATACGCTAATTCGTGCGGCGCCATTGATGCTGACGGCCTTATGTACAGCATTGCCGGCCCAACTCGGGCTGGTGATTATCGGCAATGAAGGGGCCCTGGTGATGGGCGGATTAGCCGCGGTGGTTGCCGGGCTGAGCGTCGGGACCACCCTGCCGCCCTTATTGGCGCAGGTGGTCATGGGTTTAGCAGGCCTGGTAGCCGGCGGACTGTGGGTGATGCTAGCGGGAGCAATGCGCCACTACCGAGGGGTGAATGAGACGATCAGCAGTTTGTTGCTGAACTATATTGCGATCGCACTTCTTAACCACCTCGTCGAAGGTCCCCTACGGGACGCCAGCTTTGTCACGAAGCCCTCCTCCGCTGAACTTGACCCCAGCATCTGGCTGGGTACGTTGCCGGGCACCCGCATCCACTTTGGCCTGCTCTACGGGCTGGTAGTTTGCGTCATCGCCTATATCCTCATTCGCCGCACCACCTTTGGCTTTGCCGCGAGGACGGCGGGCGGCAACCTACGGGCTGCCAAAATTGCCGGGCTGCCGGTGGGTAAGCTCACCTTGGCCATTTGCTTTCTAGGGGGGTCAGCAGCGGGGCTCGCTGGCATGGTCGAAGTGGCTGCCGTACAGAAACGGTTAAATGAGTCCCTGGTATCAAACTACGGTTACGCTGGCATTTTGGTGGCCTTTGTGTCGCGGCACAACCCGCTAGCGATGGTATTGGTAGCCGTATTGCTGGGCGGCATTCTGGCCAGCGGCGGCATTTTACAGCGGTCGCACGACCTGCCCGATGCCACGGTACTCGTATTTCAAGGCATTGTATTTTTGTGTGTGCTGTACAGCGATTCGCTCTACGGCAAGTTGCCCTGGTTTCGGGAGGAGGCGTAAATGGCAGACTCACTGGGGCTATGGGGCATTCCACTGGGCATTGTGGCCGGGACACTGCGGGGCAGTGCGCCGTTTCTATTTGTCAGCCTGGGAGAGTGCATTACCGAAAAGAGCGGCAAGATCAACCTGGGGCTAGAAGGCACTCTGCTAATGGGGGCCATGAGCGCCTACGGCGTGTCTTACCTCACCCAAGATAGCATCGGCCCAACCTGGGCGCCATGGCTGGGGGTGCTGGCAGCGGGCGTTGCGGGCATGGTGCTGGGCGCCGTGCATGGCTGGCTATCGCAGCAGCCCCGCGTGAACGACGTGGCGGCAGGCATCGCCATGATTGTCTTTGGCAGCGGTCTAGCGTTCTTTCTGGGTAAGCCGTTTATTCAGCCCCAAGCACCGCAGCTCATGACTTTTGACTGGGGCAATTGGAGCAGTTTGCCCCAGCTCCAGGCGGCGTTGAAGGTAAGCCCGCTGTTTTTATTGGGCGTTGCGATCGCACCCCTACTCCATTGGTTTTTCCGTTCCACGCGCTGGGGCCTATACGTGCGGGCTGTGGGCGATAGCCCCGAAGCGGCACGGGCCATGGGCATTTCCATTTTCAAGGTGCGGCTGGCGAGCATTATGGCCGGTAGCTTTCTGGCGGGCATCGGGGGGGCTTGTCTGTCGCTCTACTATCCCGGTGTGTGGACAGAGCGCATCTCTAGTGGCCAGGGACTGATGGCTGTAGCGTTAGTGATTTTTGCCCGGTGGAATCCGCTTCAATGCCTATGGGCCTCGCTGCTGTTTGGCGGTGCCCAGGCCATTGGCCCGGCCTTTCAGTCGGTGGGCATTGACTCGTATTACTATCTGTTCAATGCGGCGCCTTACATTTTGACGCTGCTCATCATGGTGATCACCTGCTCGCCTAAACGAACACTGGTGGGGGCACCGGGGGCGCTAGGTAAGGAAGATGGCGTTTAGCTAGCCGACTTTAACTGAGGTGCGATCGCAATGACTGAGACCCTGAAACTTGCCGTCAACGGCACCCTAATGCGAGGGCTGGCACTCAACCCCAATCTCACCAATGTGGGGGCCACCTTTGATCGCGAAACGCGAACGGAACCCGCTTACCGCCTCTGGTCCATTGACGATCAGTACCCAGCGATGGTGAAGGTGCGAGACGGGGGCGTCGCCGTGGCAGTTGA
>JBCBOC010000353.1:0-4910 GCA_039821475.1 Cyanobacteria bacterium J06632_22
GGTACTGGCCGGGATGCGACGAATGAGCACACGCTTTCTTTAGAGGCCATTTATGCGCCGAACTGGCAGTGGGAGTTCTACGGCAAGTACCCGTGTTCAGGGCCCCCAGAGTGATACTCGGATTAACCGCATATTCGTAACTGAACAGCGCATTGAACTTATCGCTAGACGGATCGCGATAGGCAAGGCCAAAGTTAATGCTCGACGTATTCCCCAGAAGCCCAGTGATATCCTGGTTGGCGTAGTTCGCATACTCAAACCGAGCCAGGGTCGTTAAGGCAGGGCTGATACGTCCTGCGGCCGACGCAGTCAGGACAGTGTTGTTGCCATTGCTGTCCGAATTGCGATGCTGGAATCGAGCACTGGCCTGGAAGGCAGAATTATCGGTATATTCAATGCCCAACGTATAGGTATTGCCATTGATAAGCCCTAGGGTTGAGGCTGTCTGCCCCAGCGCGAACGCCTGAGACGACTGCAGCCCCGTGGAGAATTCTCCCAGGTCACTACCAAAGACGCGTTCGTAGCCCAAGTCAACGTGCAAGCCCGGCGCTAACAGAATGCGATGATCGAGCCCTAAAGACCCCTCCCCGGTGAAACCGTTAAACCCACCGAGAACAGAGTAACGACCGCGCAGTGCAGTGTTGTCTGTTACGTCGTAGTTAATTAAGGTATCCAAGCTTGTTACGCTATCTGGCAACACCGTTGAGCCATGGAAAAAACGCTGGGCCAATCGCAGCGTCAGAAACTCAGGAAGCACATCCCAGTCAATTCCAAAGGCTGTTTCACTAGGGTAAAGCGGATCTTCTGTGGCCCCGAGCGTAACATCGGTCTGGGCTCGGAAGGTGAGATTTTCCGCCAACGGCCAAGTCAGCCCTGCCCCCAACTGGTTGGAACTAAACGAGTCATTGTTCAACCGATCCGTCCGATCTCGATGGGTAAAATCGAAATTGGTCGTTAAAACGCCAAACTGCTGCTGTAGCCCAGCGCGCAACGTGGTCAGCGTGTTGTCCACACTGCTGGTTGAAGTTGTCGAGAAGGGGTTAAAGGACGTTGAAGAAACAGGGCCTCGATTGATCTCCTGATCCACCTGAAACTGCAGCTGAGTCGTATCTGTCAGATTCGCGCCAATCTGTCCACCCCATCGGGTCTGCCCCGGCCGGAAACTCGACGTCGCATCATTCCGGAAGCCTGATTCTGCAGAGCGGAAATAGGCCGTTCCACCAATGTCTGGCGAAATCTGCCCGCTCGCCTCAAGGCGATAGGCCGTCCCCTCTGTATTATTTCCAATGGCGTCATCGAAGGATGAGCGCGCCAGCTCGGCGACAAGCTGAGCACTATCCCCCAAGGGAATCAGGGCATCCAGACCCGCCAGCGTAAAGTCCTGAGCCCCCTGGTCCTCGGACATCAGGGTAGCCCCAACCCAGCTGGGAGACTCTAAATCATAGGAAAGGTTGTACTGAGCCCTTGCCCCGACCAGCGTTCCGCCCGTCTCTTCGCCATCTACCTGATAGGTCGCAACAATGCGCCGCACCAAAGAAGGACCAAACGGATTGGCATCGATGGCAGACACAGGCTGATTAAACAGAATGGCGCCGCGATCATAGTCAATCTGATAGTCTGCGCCGCGACTCAGTCGGACACGATCGACCACCGTTCCCGGACGATTCAGCTCCTCTGTTTCTAGGAAAATATCTTCACTGCCCGGCAAAATTAGCCGCTCAGACAAGAAGTAGAAACCGCTCGTGCCGTCCGGCACAATGGTATCGCGCTGAAAAGGGCGAATATTGTTGGCAAACAGAGCCGTGAGCTGTAGGCCATTACCAAAGGTGTAATTGCCCTTAAAGCCATGAAGCTGACGGCTCACTGCCGTAAAGTCTTGCGAGAAGCGAGCAAACTCGTCGGTGCTGTAGTCGCCCCACATGATGTAGTCAGAATCCGCATTCTCGACCGGAGAATCCCGCTGGAGGCGAACATAGACGCTATCAATGGAAGGCGTCAGAAAATCAGTGGTGGAGCTATCACCATAGACCGGATGAGTCTGATCGCAGGCTTGAACATCGCGATAGAGCCGATTCCCATCACAGCGCTCATTGAGTGCTCGGCCACTGTTATAGGCTCCCGTCAGCAGCCACTCGCCCACATTTCCCGTTAGAAACAAGAAGGCAGACAGGTCAGCATCGGTCTGTCCCATTTGGCTGGGATCGAGAAAGTCGCGATAACTGCCCCAAAGATCCGTTGTTGCAGGACCCAAACGAAAGTCCACAGCGCCCGTCACCATGGACGGTCGAACAGGGGTGATAAAGCTAACTTGGGTGTAGGCCTGCAGCTCTTCTACAGCGGGAGCCTGAGCAGTTTCATCGTCTCCCAACAACCCCAGTGCCTCGCGAGCATCCGCACTGGCACGAATCGTGACCCGCTGAGAGTCCAGGGAAGACTGAAGCTCTGCCTCAAATTCTCCCAACCGTGCTAAAACCTGGAAACCCGCACGATCGATATCGTAGTCAGCACCAATAAAGTCACCGGCCGAACTGGTCAGGGTCACAACCACATCGTTCTGAATCGGTTGCCCACTAGCGTCAGTAATCGTACCGCCAACCAGCAGCGTAGAACGACCATCAGCCGAAATTGACGCCTCACGCAGGGGAGCCACCCTCAGCACCAAATCATCCCCTAACTGCTCTTGTACAAGTTGAGGCAGTTCAGCGGGCGTTGACTCAATAACAGCCTCATCGATGAAACCATCAGCGGTACCCGGCGTCGTCTGCGCAGGCGGAATACCGTCGTCGATCAAGGCATCGGTAACATTGTCTGCCTCAGACAGAATGTAAACCTGATCCAGCGACGGCACCTCATCGCTTTGGCTGTAGGGCGCGACCGATTCGAAGGAACGGACACCGCCGAACTCCGCGGCCTGGGCTGCAGTAATCATGACCAACTGGCCAACTGCGGTACCTAATAGGTAAAGGTATATTGAACTTGAGAACAGACGCATAATTAGTTCTGCCCCTCCCCGTACGTTGGTGTGACTGCAAAATTCATTCGTGCTAGGCCGCCCGGCGATAATCGAACAAGGCGAGATTGACTGTTGTCACCGATCCGATAGAGATTAGGCGCCAGGGTATACCCTGGCAAACTGCTCAAATCCAGAGCACCCACTCGGTTCCCGGAAACAACATTTGCAATTGAGAAAAGACCCTCTGGATCTGTGATGATGCGATTACCGTCATCCAAAAAGATCACTGCGTTAGGAATACCTGGCTCTCCAGCCTGCTGCTCACCGTCGAAGTTTTTATCTACAAAGACACGACCGATGATGGTGCCACAGTCAGCCAAAATACCTGGCTGAATAGTGAGCTGAAAGGCTGCATCAACCGTCGGGAAGCCGGGTGCCGAAGCCTGGGCAACATTCCGCCCTGATCCGCGGATAGCATCAGGCGTAACGCTTGCAGCATAGATAATCGAAGCAGATTCACCCGCAGCCAAGGATGGAATCTCAAACGTCAACTGTGGACCGTTTATCTCCACAGCCCGCGCCAAGGCAGGCTCAGCATTAGCCGAATCGACGACATACTGAATCCCTCGAGGCATCAGGTCAACCACCGTCAGCGGCGTTGCATCACGATTACTGAGATTAGTGACCAGTAATCGATAAACAACAACATCGGCCGGCTCAACAGCGGTCTTGTCTGCCGTTTTCACGATTCGCAGCAGCACGCCACTGTCGCCCTGTAAACGGTACTGGACCTGATTTGAGGTGGTACTGGTCCGAGGGCCACCTGCAGTCTCAAACTCCCCTGAAACAGTGTTTTCAACCTGCTCACCAGCCTGTTGCGCCCATACCGGCAACACAGGCACTAGCTGGTAGCTCACCCAGAGACTTAGCAGCAGGCCAGCCACAAAACAGAGGGTCAATCGAGACCATTGACTGAACGACCCTAAAACCCTAAACCTTTTCCGACGTTGTTCCATGTACCTGCACGAATAATCACTCGTCACTAAACGCCCTTACTGACAAACGGGCTGGGGGGCTAAACAATTAATTCCTAGAAAGAAAAAACGGCACCAAAGAACCAGCATTTCGAAATGTGCTGGCTGCACTAATAGCCCAAGTACGCTTGAGAAACCTGGTTTGTAACCGTGTATCCACGTAACCTGTGGCGATTATTACACTGGCCCTCAAGGAAATCAATCCCTTTCATATCAATAATTCTGAGTCTCAGCTTGAAGGCTCGAAGGGGTTAGACCCCTTTGTCAGCAATAAGAACTAATCCAAACCGCCATTTGTCGCTATTTTTCAACCGAAACCCCAGGAAAATACTGAAAATGCTTTTCCGTAGATACGTTTATTAAGAGATGCAAAAAAATTGCGTCTATGAAGAGTTGGTAGCCTAGGCAGCAGAAACTTGCGTTCTACAGTTTTTTATGTATGTGGATCACACACATAAAAAACGTGTCCTTAGTGACAATCAGAGTCCCGAAAAATCAGTATAAATACGTAGATACCTTCGGCCACGTTAAGCACTCTGCTCTTCAGAGAAAGCGATGTTGAAGAGCGCCTTTCATGCTCAGGGGCTCCAACTCAATGGCCGTGGCCTCTAAATCACCCATGGAACCGAGAGAAACGGTGTAAGACAATCCTGACAGCCCAGTGCCTGATATGGTCGCCAAGTGGCCCGCCGTCGCGCCCCCAAAAAAGGGCCTTTGTGGCGACGGCTGTAGATCCACTAGCTCCATGATTTAGGAGATCAGGACTTACAGACAGGAGCCGTCACGCTAGAAAGGCAGACGAAGCCGCCTCTTGCCTCAGGCAACTATTTTGAAACTGGCAGGGTTTGATGCGGATGGGACGCCCAGGCGGTATCGCACCCTGCCTCAAACTCATAGTGATATGGCTCTCGCTACTCTGCTTA
>JBCBOC010000611.1:0-3153 GCA_039821475.1 Cyanobacteria bacterium J06632_22
CCTGGAAGAAAATACGCCTATTGGGCCATTTTCTTAGAAGCAAAGTGGCGAGAGCTATAAGACGAGTCTTCTGCATTTTTAGCGACTGTTTAGTTACCTTGAGCTGTTCGAGACTATTGTGCTGTTAGATGTTGGGCTGCCGTATGTACGGGCTAGATTCTCTCCGTGGCGCACTATCGGGCTCAATCTTCTCGCAGGCTGCTATACCTGGCAGGATGCCAGGATAGATTCGCAAATAGCTGATTTTCGAGCGATTGATTCAACATATTGGACAACTTTTTGGACAACTTTTGGAAACGCCTACTATGACTGCCTCTTCTCTTGTTTCTGAGCCTGTTACGACAGTGCCAGTAACGGTTCTCACAGGTTATCTCGGTGCCGGTAAGACAACGCTGCTGAATCATATCTTGACCTATGAGCACGGGAAAAAAGTAGCCGTTATTGTTAATGAGTTTGGTGAGGTTGGTATTGATAATCAGCTTGTGATTGATGCAGATGAAGAAATTTTCGAGATGAATAATGGCTGCATTTGCTGCACAGTTAGGGGTGATCTGATTCGCATCATCGGAAATCTGATGCAGCGCCGCGATAAATTTGATCATCTCGTCATTGAGACAACAGGACTGGCCGATCCGGCACCGGTTATTCAGACTTTCTTCGTCGATGAGGATATTCAGTCTCAGCTATTGCTAGATGCCGTGGTCACCGTGGTTGATGCTAAGCACATTCAACAGCACTGGGACAGCGACGAAGCCCAGGAACAGATCGCCTTTGCTGATGTCATCTTGCTCAATAAGATAGATTTAGTGACGCCAGCCGAGTTGGAGCGACTAGAGCAGAAAATTCGTGAGATGAATGCGCTAGTGAAGATTTATCGCACCCAAAACTCTGAGCTGGAGATGGATTCGGTGTTGGGGGTGAGGGCTTTTGATCTTGATCGGGCCCTGGAGATTGATCCAGACTTTTTGGGGGAAGACGCCCACGAGCATGACGAGTCTGTTTATTCGCTGGCCTTTGTAGAAGAAGGGGAGCTGAATCGCGATAAGCTCGAACGCTGGATGTCTGCTTTGTTGGAGACGAAGGGGCCCGATATCTTTCGCATGAAGGGCATTCTGAACATTGCTGGCGAGGACAATCGGTTTGTCTTTCAGGGCGTTCACATGATCTTTGACGGTAAGCCAGAACGGCCCTGGAGGCCCACGGATCGACGACAGAGTGAGCTGGTCTTTATCGGTCGAAATTTAGACGAGGCCGAGCTCAGGGCTGGCTTTACAGGCTGCTTAGCATGACCGCTCGTGCGCGTGGTAGGCGTCCCGGCAAGCGGTCGACAGTCAGTGGGGTCAACTACAGGCAGCATTGGCAAGGCCAGGTGGAGGGCTACATCACCGCGCTGACTTGGTCTCCTGACGGGCAATACTTGGCGGTGAGTACCGGTAGCGGCCAGGTGGCGGTGTGGACGGAGACGGGACTCATGGCGCTGCCCCTGGCGTCGGACTTGTCGGTGAGCTGCTTGGCCTTTTCTGCCGATAATGCTTATTTGGCGGCAGCAGGGCAGCAGGGCGTTGTAACGATCTGGCGGGTGGGTGAGTGGTCTCAGCCTGTGGTCGAGCTTGCGGGAGCCCACGATTGGATTGATCGACTGCAGTGGCATCCCCAGCAGCCGTTGCTGGCCTACGGTGCCCAGCAACAGGTTAGATTTTGGGGGGATGCTGCGCCCGCACCGCTTGATTTTGGTGATTCTTCTGTGCTGGATTTAGCCTGGCGTCCCCAGGGAAGTGGGTTGGCGGTCAGCGGCCATACGGGCGTGAAGGTTTGGTCGTGTCAAGACTGGACGGCCGTGCCAGAAAACATTGAAGTCCCTGGGGCGAGTATGGCTGTGGCTTGGTCTGCAGATGGCCGCTACCTTGCGTCTGGCAACCTGGATCGCACGCTCACTGTAGTGGCGTGGGGCCAGCCGCCACCGTGGCTAATGCAGGGTTTTCCAGGAAAGGTCCGGCGGGTCGACTGGGTCGGTCAGCGCTTGGTAGCGGCCTGTACCGATGGCATTACGGTGTGGCGACGGCAGGGCGCCGATTGGCAGAGCCAGGTTCTGCAGGGACATCGGCATACGGTGGTTGCGATCGCACCTCACCCGACCCAGGCGCTACTGGCCTCTGCCGCCCAGGACGGTCGTCTTTGTCTGTGGGAAAACGCTGCCAAGCTTCGACAAACCTTGGTGGGATCTGCGCCCTTTTCAACCCTATCCTGGCATCCCCAGGGCACTGCCCTAGCGGCTGGCGACCAGCAAGGCATGCTGACGATCTGGCGCAGCCCCTTGCGTGGTCAAGGATTTCAAATGTCATGAGTCAGCATAGGCGGTCAGCAGGGGGGACGCCCACCATCGACTGCTCCCCTCCTAGGCCACCTATGCTGCTGGTGAATGTCTGATGAGATCCCCTTTACTCGGGTGAATCGATCAACCCAGGGTGATCATCTGGTCGAGGTCCCGGTGCGGGCCAAAAGAAGCGACGGTCTGCTTCGGCGATGGGACGATCATTGATGCTGGCTTCCCGCCGCCGCATCAGGCCATCCTCGTCAAACTCCCAGTTTTCGTTACCGTAGGCGCGATACCATTGCCCGGCATCATCATGCCACTCGTACTGAAAGCGAACCGCAATCCGATTCTCGCCAAAGGCCCACATCTCTTTGGTTAGGCGGTAGTCCAGTTCCTTGTCCCACTTGCGGCGTAGAAACTCGCGAATCGCCTCACGACCTTGGAAAATCTCTGCTCGGTTCCGCCAATGACTGTTTTCGCTGTAAGCCATTGCAACTCGATCGGCGTCTCGGCTGTTCCAGGCATTTTCGGCCATGCGGACCTTTTGTGCCGCAATCTCATAGGTGAATGGGGGAACCAGTTTGGGGGCTGACATAAATCGATACTCCGTAGACAAATACTGGGTAGAAAACTGTGGGGTATGGCAGTCGAAAGGTTGATAGACTCATTCGACTGCACTGAGAGGCTCCAGATAAAGGCTTTCAGCGCTAGGGGTTGTCCTGAGCAACTCGACGAACGCAATACGCAATAGAAATACTGCTCAAAGCATAAACAGATCTACCTTTCCCTGATAATCCGCGAATGTCGAGGCCGAATGTAAGGCATTAGCACGTCATCAG
>JBCBOC010000711.1:0-2556 GCA_039821475.1 Cyanobacteria bacterium J06632_22
CCGGCGCACTGTAGCGACGACGGTGACGGTCTCTCCCGGTACCAAGTCGCGAATCTTGACCTGCTTAGCATAGTCAATGTGGTCGCGGGGGTAGTAGTACAGCACATCGCGCACTGTCAGCAGTCCCAGCTTGGCCAGCTTTTCGCTATTTTTGGGGCCAATGCCCTTGAGGTACATCACCGGCTGGTCCAAAGGGTGACCAGACCGATTCACAATCGACTCTGCTGCCGTGAGTTGGGTGGTTTTGGGCTGTTTTTTGCGAGATTTCTGGTTGGCGGCCTCTTTGCCTGTTGCACCCTTAGCCCTTGCCGACGCCCCAGTCCGGTAAGTCTCGACCACAACGGGGGCGTCTGCCAGCGTCATTTGCTGTTTTGACTCGATAATCTTGCGGGTCTGGTATAGAAAGCGGCGAGTGTCGGCGACAAGGTGCTGCCGTTGGGCAAAGGACAAGTCACTGTAGGTCGCATACTGGCTGGAGAGATCGTGCCAGCGTTCTTGATCTAAGCGGGGGAGCTGATCTGGGGTGTCTTCTAAGCTTTTCTTAAGGAATTCGCTAAAGCGCTGCTGGTTGCCTTCGAGGTCGTTAAATCCCCGTTCGGCTTCGACACTGAGGGCTTTATGTAGGCGAATCCAGTCCAGCATGGCTCCTTAAAATCGCGTCTGTTTGGACTACTCAATCCAACTAGCTCGCCAAGCATCCTCCGCCTGTGCGATCGCAAGCTGACGTTGGGCCTTTTTATAGACCCGGCCCAGCTTCTTGAGTTCGTTCATCTTGCCGCGAATGAGCCGCCGTTGTGCGGCGGTGTGCGGGTCAGCAAATTCTACTTCGCTCAGGCGCAGGTGAATCACAATAAATTCGGGGAGTGATTCAATCTGCACAATTCGGGGTAGACGTTCCTTTAGGCGGCTGGAGAGTCCCTCCATCTCCTGGTCAGTCCCGTCATTGTCGTCTGTTTCGGTTTCCCGTTCGCGTAGGGCTCGCGCCTTCAAGATTTGCTCCAGTCGATGGCTCAAATCATCATCCAGATCTGCCGCTTCCTCTGCATCAGACTGATCATCGTCATCGCTGGCATCGTCTGGCTCATCATCGTCTAGCTCATCATCGTCACTATCGTGCAACACCCGCACAGAAATCTTTAGCAAATTCGGGGTTTTCATTGGGGTCTGTGACAAGCCATCGGACTCGGCTGCTGCTGCCAGCAGAGCCTTGGGCATTTCCGGAATAATGCCGTCTTGTTGGAGGAGATAGTTTGCCGTTTCTGAGATAGTTTTGAGGACATCTCGAATGGCTTTTTCTGTAAAGAGCTGGAGTCGCAACAGCTGAGTCGGTTCTGACAATACCGCCGCAGGTTCGTTAGCCTCTGATGTGGTGTCATGATCGCTGTCTGAGCTGCTGTCAGCGGCTGTGTTGTTCACCGGAGGCTCATCGCCATCTTGGGATGACGCTGTGTTCGATTCTGCGGTAGCAGCCTTGCCCTGATGGGCCGATAGCCTGGCAATTAACCGATCGCGCAGGGATGCCCGTTCGGGATTTTCTCCATCCACAAAGGCAATATTAGTGCCCGTGGCAGTTTCTTCGACCTTGAGTAGGCGGTACCGCGGCTGGTCAGAATCGTTAGACTTGTCTTGCTGGGCCTGGTCTTGCTGGGTCTGGTCTTGCTGGGGCTCAGCGAGCCAATCGCCAAGCTCATCTTCAAAGAGCGACTGTTGGCGGCTGTCGTCGTTGCTGGTATCAGCGGCTGTTGCAGCCTCGTCGGGCTGATCGGCTGGCGATAAAGGCTTGGACGGCGCGGCTGTCGATGACAGGGGTTGCGATGATGATGCGTCACTGTCCGATCGGGCTGCTTCTGCCTGGGAAAAAAGCTGTTTAATGAGCGCTAGCCCATCTTCCTGAAAAGATTTTTGGCTGGCTTTCTGTGCCTGTTGCCAGCGTTCCTGCAGCTGTTCTTGAACCTGAGCCCCCAACTGCTGTAGCGTCTTTTGGAGCTTTTCTCTTTTGCTGTAACTTAACCGTAGAAAGGCTTCTGGGTAGACCTGGGTGCAAACATGGTACGCCGCCAATACTAGCTGCCGCTGGCAGGCCATGCTCAGCACATCGAAGTAAACTTTATATAATGTCTGCAGTTCATCGCCGAGCTGAATCGTCTGTCGCTCTAACTGCTCAATAGACTGCTGAATTTTGCGACTCGTTTGAACCATGCTGGGTTAGCTGAGGGTCTCAATCTAGTGGAGATAGCTTAACACCGATACTACGATGCTGGTCTTTGCGAAATGGCCGTTCGATATTGTCCTCGTGCAATCCCTAGAAGAACGCTGATGTTTAATGGGTTTACACCGATAGGGGCATGGGGTAACGCAGCCAATCTGTTAGGGTGTGTATTGGTAAAGGTTGATTGATTTTTATGGCGTCTCGTAACAAAATGTCGCTACGCGTAGAAGCGTCACTATCGCTCCAATGGCGCTTTTAACCGTTGCCTGTGCTTCCTTGGGTTAAAAATTTCTGTGTTCTGTCGTTTCATCGCCCCACTTGTCCGTCGCTGGTTTGCCTCATTTAGG
>JBCBOC010000043.1:0-11692 GCA_039821475.1 Cyanobacteria bacterium J06632_22
ACTGCAATATAGCGCCCGCCACTTTGCTTCTAAGAAAATGGCCCAATAGGCGTATTTTCTTCCAGGGTTAACCCAGCGCACCGTGTTGGGCCAAGCGCTTAGGACAGTTCTGGCGCTTCAAGTGACTGATAGGGTTGCCAAGTGGCTCGCCGTCGCGCACAAACCCTAAAAAGGGCCTTTGTGGCGACGGCTATAAATCGCCTACTGACCACTACCAATCAGAATGAAGGGCGACCAATAGTAGGGGTGGCTAAAGGAGCTGGAAAACGTTTGGGAGCCCCCTCCAAACTCCCGAGAAAAGCCCCGCTGGGTTTCGTCTAGCACCTCGCGATCGTCGTTGATCAAGGCGATCTGTGCCTGGCGCAAGGCCTCGGTTTTGCTGTAGCCCTGCTCTAGATAGTTATAGAAGCCGGTCATGAGAGTTTGGGTCCCGCCGTCATCGACGGACCATAGGGATGCGATCGCACTTTTGGCGCCGGCCCGCTGAATCTGATAGCCAAAGCCTAAGATCTCTTCGCCGCTGCCTAAAACACCACCCAGTCCGGTCTGGCAGGCGCTCAGCACCACCAAATCCACATTGCGCAGGCTCCAGGAGGCCACATCTCGTAGGGTAACCTGGTCCCCATCGCCAAACAAAATAAACGAGTCCTCCGGTCGGCCCGAGACAAACTCTGCGTGGGTGGCCAGGTGCACCACGCTATAGTCATCCATCTGGGGAACGATGGTGGATCGGGTAAAGTCGGCGTTGAGCAGTTGGGTGCTGTTACTAAAGCGATCGGTCAGGGCCTCTACCTCAACTTTGGCATAGGGCAGACCGGCCAAACTCACTTGGCGGGTGCCCACTTGCAAACTGTAGGCCCCTTCACTAAAGGCCGCTGCTAAAATACTCAGCCCGCCAACCCCAGCGCCCTCCCTTGAGGGTCGAGCAAAGTCTGTCAGACTGGCTGCCGTAATGTTGGTGATGCTAAACCGTTCCACTAGCCATTGGTTGCCATCGTGCAGCGCCCCCAATGGCACGTAGCGTAGGGGGCCATCGGGGGAGTACACCAGGGTTTGGGCATTGGCCTGGGCCAGGTCCGCTTCAATGGGCTCTACTAGGTAGCGGTAGAGCTGCTGCAGGGCTGAGCGAGGGTCGCGGCTGCGGTTAGTCAGGGCCTCGCGGGCCGTTTCGATGGCGGCTTTTACCTCGCTGTCGGTGACGTTTACGGTGCGATGGAGTGGGGGCGCGTAGGGTGTCACGACCACTAGCTCCAGTCGGTCTGGCAAAATTAGCGGATACACCAACACTGCGCCGTCCAAGGCCTGTAAATTGTCCTGCAGGCTGTTCAAGTCTTGCAGGTTGAGGTTTTGTTGGCGGCTGGTGTCGCTCAGTTCTGTGACTAGCGCTTTCACCTCAGGACTCTCGATAAAGTCGTTGAACTCGGCCCGCTTATTCTGTTGAAGGGTAACTAGGGTGGCAATGCGGTCCTGCTGGGCTGGGGTGCGCTGGGATCGAGGAATGCGCCGCAATTGGGCAAGTTCTCGTCCGTCTGCTACGGTCTGGTCGTAAAGCGCTAAAAGCTGTGTTTCGGCGGGCTGTAGGGCGGCCTCCCCCAGGGGGGCCGCGTCTGCGTCGGGCACATCGTCCAGGTAGTCGTCTACTTCTTGTACCTTCAGCAGGTCCAGCACCTGTTGGGCTTCGGCCACTCGGTCTTGTTGCAGCAGTAGGTCCGCTAGGGTGCGATAGGTGGAGGCAAAGGTTTGAGGAAAAATGGAGCGCTGCTCCAGGGGCAGTACTCGCAGGTCCTGACGGACCTCTTCTAGGACGGCAATGGACTGTTTGAACAGTGCGATCGCAAGTTCAATTTCCCCTTCCACCTTCAAAATGGTGCCAATTTGGCTCAGGGTTTCTCCTTCTAACCCGCGATAGCCTAACTCGTCGAACAGGGCTGCTGCCTCGTACAGCTTCACAAGGGCTGCATCGCTGTCCCCACTGCGGGCGTAAGACAGGCCCATGTTTTGCAGCAGCGTTGCCTCAGCGGCAATGTCACTGCGGGTGCGAGAGATATTTAGTGCCTCTTCGTAGGCGCTAAAGGCAGCGTCGTACTGACGTTTGAGGTGGTAGGCACCGCCCAGCCGCGTCAGCGTTTCCTGGGTGCCGCGGGCATCGGCAATGTCCCGGCGAATGGCCAGCGCCGCCAGATACTGTTCAAGGGCTGCATCCAGTCGATTTTGGGCCAAGTGAATTTCGCCAATACCATGGATGGCTGCCGCCTCTCGCCCAGGGTCCGGCACACGCTGGGCAATATCCCGCGCCGTCTCGTAGGCCGCTAGGGCCTGATCCCACTGCACGTCTTCTTCGTAGGCCGCTGCCAAGTCACGCCAGGTATCGGCCTGGCCCGCATCAAGGTCTGCGGCTTCGAACAGGGCCAAGGCGGTTTCGTGGGCCTCAAAGGCCGCTGACAGCCGACCAAAGCTGGTATTCACTCGACCAATGCCATTCAGCGCCGCTGCTTCTACCGTAGGGCGACTGACCCCGGACTGATTGATCTGAATTGCCTGCTCATAGGCGTCTAGAGCATTGGGATAGCGCCCCACCCGATGATAGACATCACCAATGTGAATCAGAATGCGAGCCTGGGCCGTGGGGTCACCCAGCTGCCGAGCCAAGTCCAAAGCTTGCCGAAACTGGGCCAAACCCGCAATCCGCCCGCCAATGGGCTGTGCCACTTCTCCATCTGCTAGGCCCGATTGAATCAGCTCGCTGATGGCTGCCCCACAGGCTGCCCTTGGATTACCCCTAGGCGATTGGGATAACTGGGCCGCGCACTCATCTGTCGATGATTGGGCATGGCTGGGGGCCAACTGGGCCAACAAGGCAAAGGTGATAAACCCGATCAAACCCAGTTTGGTAAAGCGATGGATGGTGTTGGTGTCCGGTACTGTAGGTGGGTGGCGAGGACGCTACGCTCGGTGGGGACGCTGCGCCTCACCGCTCTAGTACGGTCGCTGCCCGACAAAATTGCCGCCAGGATTGTAGTGACAAACCCACACTTCCTGCTGCTCGTTGGCTGAACGGGCCATGCCACAACCCACTTCTGTCGTGTCGGCCCAGACAATTTGGGTGTAGTGGCCGCAGATTTGCCCGGGTGCGCAGCGATTGGCGTCATAGTCATAGTACAGGCGCTCATCCACCCAGCCTTGGGCCGCTCGGGCTGCGGCCGTATAGGACGGGCTGCGGCCGGTAGTGCGGTAGGCGGCTAAATTTTCACCAATGTTGCCCCCATCCAATAGCTCCAGGGGACTGTGTTCGCTGCGACCTTGGGCAATCAGGGTTTCGGCCCAGGACTGGGCACTGGCGGCCAAGTCGTTGGACCAGGCTAGGTCGGGGACGCCCACCTGACGTCGGGCATCGTTGTGGGTGGCTAGAATCTGGTCAATGCCGGTTTGGCTAGACAGGTCGTACACGTTGTCCGTTAGCCCCTCGGTCTGGGCCTGTTCAATGGTGCGCACACGCTCGCTGCTGACATTTCGCTCGATCGTCCGATTGCCGTCAAAGTACTGTACGGCATAGCTCCAACTGGGGCCGCCACCTGAAATGCGGCCCGTCGCCTGGACAATAAAGGCCTCTTGCCACTGGCTGCCGTTGAGCACGTAAACGGTGCCGGAGACCGGACGGGCCTGAGCTTGAGCCATGGGTTGGACAGTGTGAGTCCCTATGATGCCGATGAGGCAAGTCACCGCTAATAGGACGTGCTGTAGGCGTTTGTGTCTTGTTTTCATTCACTGAACCCGGCTGTAAAGGTCATCTGGGGCACCCTGACCCTTTAAACAACCCTGTATCGGAAAAATCCTTAGGCTTTACGAAGACTTTGAAGGGCAATTTTTGAAGGGCGATTTTTGAAGCGCAATTTTTGAAGCGCAATTTTAGGGTGCCCGAAATGAGGGGGCTGTGCTGGGTGAGGGCGCTGCGCTCGGTGAGGAAGTGAGGGCGTTCTGCTGGTGGGGCAAGTTTATGGGCTTGGCTCTGAACCGATAACTGGTATTGCAGTCGAGGGGCTCCAGAATAAAGGCTTTCAGTGCCAGGAACTGCCCCTAGAAACTTGACGAACGCAATCTCGCTTAGGACAGCTGGCAGAGAAATGTTGCGATCGCATCCTCAAATTCTTCCGGGGCAGTCAGGAAGGGCCAATGACTGGTTTCTAAGGTACAGATATGGAGGTTGCTCAAAAATTGTTTATAGGGTTTGAGCTGACCTTCAGTTCGGTTAATGCCTTGGGTGGGTTGGATTAAAAGTGCGGGTACATCCACGGTCTGGGTAAATCCTGGCACCCGCATCACATCGTCGAACATGGGCTCGCGGGCCAGGATGGTAAACTTGCTGCCCCAGCGACCGTCAGCCTTCTCTTCCACGGCCCCTTCAAAGACCTGTTGCTGTAACGGTGTCCAGTCTCGGTACTGTTTGAGCTGGCGGGCTTGCGCTTCGGCGGCTGCCTTGTTGTCAAAGGGGCCTAGCATTTTGAGAAATGGCAAGATGCGATAAAACAAGGGGAAGGTGATTTTGGTCCAGCGGGGTAGCGCGTTGATAAAGGCCGGATCGACCAGCAGCAGACTCCGAAACTGCGCTGGGTGTTGCCTTGCCCAGATAGCAATCATTTTGCCCGCCCAGGAGTGGCCAAGAATATGGGCAGAGGGCCAGTGTTGATCGGCCATCAGGGCCGTGAGGTCAGCAATCACGTCGGTAAAGCTGTAGCCGATGTCGGGCTTATCGCTTTCGCCGTGACCTCGCAGGTCTGGGGCAATAATGTGACAACCGTTGCCTAGGCGCTGGTTGAGCCCAGCGGCGAAATCTGTCCAGACACCAGCGTGATCGGCCATCCCGTGGAGGAGCAGGACAGGCGCTGTGGCAGCCTCAGGCTTCCACTCTAGGTAGGAGAGGGTGATACCGCTGGGGGTTTGGAAGGTGTGGCGAGTTGCTTGCGACATGGGTCGTCTTCTCGGTCTGTTCCTGGGGACTTCGCTCCACCCACAGCATGAATAGCCTTTAGGGCCGCGTCAAGCCTAAACATTTGGGTTAGGACTAGCAAATCGTACCTAGCAAATCGTGCCTAGCAAATCGCGTATGGAATTGGGCCGATAGTCCTTGATGGTCAAAGTCCGCACACATATTTCGCTATCTCACTATTTCGCTATCTCACTATTCGCGATTGCTCGGTTCCCCGATAGCCCTCAGTCCTAGCGTTGATAGTCCTAGCGTTGATAGTCCTAGCGTTGACGGAGCACCAGCTTTTGGAGCTGAGCCTGTTATGGCGATCGCCACTTTGCTGAGGACATCTCCGGCCTCCAAGTTTTCAGGATGGGAGCCAAGTGGCCCGCAACCGTGCACAAATGTATGTGGCGGTTGCTATATGTGCCACGAAATATGCCACCAATCTTATGCACTACTGTCGTAATAGTCATGGCTCAGCCCTGGCACAGCCTGGACGGTCACGGCGACTTTGCCAGCCTGTAAGGCTAGTCCGTCGCCACCTGCCTTTGTTCTGACATAGCCCAATCCAATGGCGCTACCGTCGGCTAAGGCTGCCACACTTCTCACGTCCCCTACTTTGTCTCCGTCCAGCGTCAAAACCGTTCCTGGTGCAACGGGTTGACTCAGCGTTAGGCCCCATAATCGCTTTTTAACCCCCTTATAAGTGTTTAACCGGGCAATGGTTTCCTGGCCGATATAGCAGCCTTTGTTGAAGGATACCGCTGACCAAAGCCCGGCCTCTAGTGGGTTGTCGTCGTCGGTGAGCGATTGTCCCGGTAGTGGTCTACCTTGTTCAATCCGCAGCTGTTCCCAGGCGTCAGGGGGGAGGACGGGGATTTTGCCTAAGGCTGATTGCACCGCCTCTGCATTGGCCCGATCGCCCATGAGCGTCAATCCTGGTAGCGCTAAACCGCTATCTGCCGCTACGGTGACTGTGGCACCAGCTACGGTGAGCTGTCTGTGGGCAAACGGTGCCTGGGGTAAATCACCCGTGATACATGCTGATAGGGATTCCTGGGCGTCAGGCCCCACTATCGAAAACACAAAGGTTTCGGCAGTCCTGTCTTTTGGCGTTACCTTATCGGCAAAAAAAATGTACCGATCCATCCATTCCATCAGGGTGGGGGCGAGGCCTGGAGAGGTGAGCAACAGGACGTCCTCATCTCGGATATAGGCCGAGACCAAATCTATGGTTCGGGCCGTGGAGGTGACAAAAACAGTGCTGCAACCCTGCCCCGGTTTGAGGGCCTGTAGGTCATTGGTGGTTTGATTGTGCAAAAAACGAACGCGGTCTGCATCCATCACCGAAATGCAGCCCCAATTGCTACGGTCTAGCAGGGCCACGGCCGTTTTGGCTGACTCCAGTGCTGCCATTGATTTACACTCCAGTCCCGACGGGCAAACGCTCAGACTTTTGGGGATGCAGGGCATCGCCTTGCTGCAGGGCGGCGTAGAGCCGATTTAAGGCCTGCATATAAGCATTTGCGGAGGCCACCACAATGTCTGTACTGGCGGCATGCCCTGAATAAATCTGGTCGCCCTGCTTCAGTCGAATGGTGACCTCGCCAATGGCATCAATGCCTGCCGTCACTGACTGCACCGAATACTCGATTAGGTCGTTAGGAATATCGACCACCCGGTTGATGGCTTTATACACCGCATCTACCGGCCCTGTACCAATGGCGGCGTCCATCAGCTCTTTGCCCTCGGGGGTATGGATAGTAACCGTGGCGGTGGGGCGGGCACTGCTGCCGCAGGACACCTGCACCAGCTCCAAACGGAAGTGCTCGATGACTTGCTGAGTTTCGTCACCGACGATCACCTCTAGGTCGCGATCGCTAATTTCCTTTTTCTTATCGGCCAGTTCTTTGAAGCGAATAAATGCCTTATTCAGTTCTTGGTCACTCAGCTCAAAGCCCAACTCCTGAAGGCGAGTGCGGAAGGCGTTGCGGCCCGAATGCTTACCGAGGACGATCTGGTTGTTGCTGAGGCCAATCAGCTCCGCGTCCATAATCTCGTAGGTGAGTTTGTTCTTGAGAACACCGTCCTGGTGAATCCCAGACTCGTGGGCAAAGGCGTTGGCTCCGACAATGGCCTTGTTGGGCTGCACCAGCATGCCCGTAATGCTCGACACCAGGCGAGAGGATTTGTAAATTTCCTGGGTGTTGATGTGGGTCAGGGGTCGTTCGTCGTTTTCGCTGCGGCCAAAGAAGGGGTTGTAGTACTGGCGGCGCACATGCATGGCCATGACCAGTTCCTCTAGGGCCGCATTGCCAGCCCGCTCGCCGATGCCGTTGATGGTGCATTCTAGTTGGCGGGCTCCGTTCTTCACAGCTTCGAGGAAGTTGGCAACCGCCAGCCCCAGGTCGTTGTGTCCGTGGACAGAAATCACCGCCTGGTCAATGTTGGGGACATTTTCGCGAATGCCCTTGATCAAACCGCCAAACTCACTGGGGGTCAGGTAACCCACGGTGTCAGGAATGTTGACGGTCGTGGCCCCAGCTGCGATCGCAATGCGCAGCACCTCGTACAAAAATTCTGGGTCCGATCGGCCCGCATCTTCCGGTGAAAATTCAATGTCATCGGTGAAGGTCTTGGCGTAGGCCACCATTTCTTCGGTAATCGCCATCACCTCTGGACGCGACTTCTTCAGCTTGTAGCGCATGTGAATATCAGAGGTGGCAATGAAGGTATGAATCCGCCCCTTGGCTGCTGGCGCCACCGCTTTGCCCGCGGCCTCAATATCTTGCCGGGTGGCCCGTGCCAAACCACAGATAGTGGGGCCGTTGGGGGTGCCCACCTCGGCTGCAATCCGATTGACCGCTTCAAAATCACCTGGGCTGGCAAAGGGAAAGCCGGCCTCAATAATGTCCACCTGCAGTCGTGCCAACTGCCGCGCTACCGTCAGTTTTTCCTCGACGTTCATGGTGGCACCGGGTGATTGCTCACCGTCCCGCAGGGTGGTGTCGAAAATTAAAACGCGATCGGGTTGGGTCATGGTTTTTGAAGGTGAGGGGGTAAGGCGGTGAGGGGGTAAGGCGGTGAGGGGGAGAGGCGCCGATGAGCTTATTTGAACTGGTTATGGTTTCAATTCTAGAAGTTTGCTGGGCCCTTGGGGAGGGGGCATAGATAACTTGCCATAGCCGTTATCCTACCGAATCGAGTCCGTCCTGCACCCTCCAGGCTCCTCAACGTCCTCAAGGCCCCCGCTCCCACCCGTGCCCTAACCGCCTCACCCACTCCCCCACCAAACTGCTAGCATCAAGCCAACCCACAACGGTTGCTGCCCATGCTCACGCCAAACCTTATTTCCCGTCAGGGCGAAATCATTGAAGTCTTTTTGCGGCACGGCTGGGACTACATGCGTCGGCTGTTGCTGGGTAAAGCACCTGAAGAACCTGATCTGCCGCCCCCGGCGGTGTTGCGCAACATTCTTACGGATCTGGGGCCGGTATACATAAAGCTGGGGCAACTGCTGAGCACCCGCCCCGACTTGATGCCCGCCAGCTACATCGAATCCCTCAGTCGGCTGCAGTCGACTGTGCCCCCGGTGCCCGCGGAGCAGATGAAGTCGTTTATTCGTCAAAATCTACCCACGCCGCCGGAGCTGCTGTTTGCCGAAATTGACTATGTTGCGATCGCAGCTGGTTCCATTGGCCAAACCCACAAGGCGATTCTCAAGGACGGTCGTCCTGTCGCCCTTAAGGTCCAGCGTCCAGGCATTGAACTGCAGGTGGACCGCGACATTGCCCTGATTCGTGACATTGCTCGCTTGGTATCTACCACCCAGTTTGGGCAACGCTATAACGTGGTGGACCTAGCCGAAGAATTTGGCAGTGCCCTCAAGGCAGAGTTGGACTTCACCACTGAAGCAAACTACACAGAGCGACTCCGTCAAAACTTGTCCGAAAGCCCCTGGTTTGACGGTAACGAGATTGTTGTCCCGCAGATCGACTGGTCCCTAACGAGTTCTAAACTGCTGGTCATGGATTGGCTTCAGGGTCGTCCACTGCTCACCGCTGACCTTGCGCGTGATGAGGATGCCGATCAGCGAGTGAAGATTACCACTCTGTTATTTCGTGCCTTTTTTCAACAATATTTTGTCGATGGCTTCTTTCATGCTGACCCCCATCCGGGCAACGTGTTTTACCTCGATGATGGCCGCATTGCCCTGCTGGACTGTGGCATGATGGGCCGCCTGGACCCCAAAACCCGTACCACCCTAACTGAGATGGTGCTGGCCATTGCCAACTCTGACGCTCAGCGCTGTGCCCAGCTCACCCTACAGCTGACGGAACCCATGCAGACAGTTGATCTGGTGCGTCTAGAAAGTGATTACAGTCGCTTGCTCAGTCGTTACTACGGGCTCAGCCTCGACAAACTCAATACCGCCGAGGCCTTTGCAAATATCCTTGAAGCGGGCTCTCGCAATCACTTGCGCTGGCCCGCCAACATCGGTCTATTTACTAAATCCCTGGCCAACCTAGAAGGGGCCGCCCGCCAGTTTAATCCCAAAGTCAACCTGCTAGGCGAGATCCGCCCACTCATGATTGACTTGTTTCGTCAGCAGCTGATCGGCGATGACCCGCTTCAGGCACTGCTACGCACTGGGCTAGAGTTTCGCAATCTATCGTTATCGGCCCCTCGGCAGTTTGGCTTTTTGCTGGATCGACTCAGTGATGAGACGCTGCAATGGAATTTACAGGTGCAAGGGCTGGATAGTCTGCAGCGCAGCATGGAACGATCGGCAAATCGTCGGGCCTTTAGTACGGTTGTGGCAGCTTTGATTGTTGGTGCAGCGCTAATTGCCTCTAGCCCGACCAGCCAACCCGCCTGGCTGAGCAATGGCCTATTTGCCGCGGCCTCTATGTTAGGCGTTTGGTTATTGGCTAGCATTTTGCGCTCTGGCCGTTGGCGGTAATTTTCCCAGTTCACAGCTAGTGAATGGAAAAGTGAGCGCAAGAATGTGACAGTCTCGCAAGAACCTGACAGCTCTGCTTTGACGGTTTTCCTAAGCTGAAATTGTCATTAATTCGGAGCTCGATTCCCATGAAATTAGTCATTTTTGGCGCTACCGGTACAGTCGGTGCTGAGGTGGTTCAACAGGCCTTAGAACAGGGCCACACTGTCACCGCCTTTGCCCGTAACCTCACCAAACTCGATATCCAACATCCCCATCTCAGCCTTGCCCAAGGGGATGTAATGGATGCCTCTGCAGTCGAACAAGCGATTAGCGGACAGGACGCGGTGGTTTGTGTGCTGGGTTCTGGCAAACAGCTCAAGAGCACCATTCGCTCAGAGGGCACCCAACAAATTATCCAAGCCATGGAGAAGGTGGGTGTGCGTCGGTTGATTTGCCAGTCTACCCTGGGCGCGGGCGAGAGTTGGAGCAACCTCGACTTCTACTGGAAGTACGTTATGTTCGGCTTCATTCTGCGGCAGGTGTTTGCCGACCACGAACGCCAAGAATCCCTGGTGCGCAGCAGCAACTTAGACTGGACTATCGTACGACCCAGTGCCTTTACTGACGGACCGCGCACAGGGCTTTATCGCTACAACTTCCCTAGCACCGATCGCAACATCACCCTTCAGATTTCTCGGGCCGATGTAGCCGATTTCATTCTGAAGCAACTCTCAGATCAGTCATTGCTCCACCAGACGCCCAGTTTGTCGTACTAGTGGCAGCGTCGCAATCTTCCCTTAGTTTGGTGGCCCCGCAATGTTCTAAAAGGGGGCCGCCACCCCAGCGATAGCCATATTCAACTGCCGACGTTTCAATTTAAGGATTTTGAACCATGTCGATTGTCTCTGCTTTCCAACTTGTTCTGATTTTGGCAACCTTACTATGTTCTCTCGTGGCCGGTTTTCTATTTGCCTTTGCCACAGTTGTTATGCCAGGTATTAAAACGTTGAATGACCGCGAATTTATCCGTGCATTTCAGAGAATTGATGGTGTTATCCAAAATAATCAGCCGCTATTTGTAGCTGTTTGGATAGGGTCTGTCATAACGTCGATAGTGTCGGCTGGACTCGGCTTCGGACAGTTAGAAGGCGTTCAACGTCTGCTGTTGATCTCGGTCCCGCTGATTTACATTTTTGGGGTACAACTGTCTACGTTTACGATTAACGTCCCGCTTAACAATCGGCTCCAAGGGATGAATGTCGATGCCATGGATGCAGGGGCTTTGAAGGCGGCACGCATGGGTTTTGAACCTGAATGGAACCAATGGAACTTAGTCAGAACGCCTTTTGCTGGTTTGGCCTCTGTTTTGTTGATGATTTTGCTCTTGAGCCTTTGAAATGTCCCTAGCAGTCTGTCAACACTCGCAAGTCAGTGATCTCATGACAACCGAGCACAACCGTATGTGGCGACTGCCATAAGTAAAGACGGCGAGGGAAGAAAATAGCGAATAGCGACCGATCCTTTGATGGTAAGGCGCTACGGTTTTAACGTTCTTTACGCCTCTCTGTCCGAATATCTCGACATCAGGCTATACGAATGAGGCTATACGAATGATGGCAATCCCCGAAAAAGTTGAGCCGGATTTTGAGTCACGAAGTGCTTTGCACTCAAGGGAATCGCAATTGCCCCATTCGAGGGCTCAAGGAAAGTAGCCCAAACTAGAGGGGGCTGTGTTAACCATCCGGGTTGTCTTGTCGCAAATAAGCTTGCAGGACTCGCTG
>JBCBOC010000260.1:0-5882 GCA_039821475.1 Cyanobacteria bacterium J06632_22
AACCAGCGTTTGCGGGCTGATTTGGCCCTAGGTTTTCTACCGCTAACCGACGACTTTGACTGCATCTTCTCAGGAATAGGGGAGGTAAGTTTTGCCATATAGTAAAGCGTTGAAAGTGCTTCCCTCTGGTGAACAGAGGGGTGAAAAGGCACCCCTCCGTTTTGGTAACTTTAAGCGGTGACCTTCACTTTCACCCGCTCCCACAGTTCAGGACTCTCTGCAATGACCTCCTCTAACAGTGAGAAGTTGACAAAGTTATCATCCAAGTCAGTGTTGATGTAGTTCAGTTCCTTCATGCTTTCCGCCCGTTCATACATAAAGTCGCGCTTATCTCGAACGTCAACGCCAGGGGGTTGGGCTTGGGCAGAGGCGAGCAGGCTTTCCATATCGGTTTTGTAGTACTTATCAATGGTTGCTGCCGCTGCGCCTTCAAAGTCGTTTTCAATCTCGTACTGGGCTTCGAAGAACACCCGAATCACGTCCTTCACCATCTCGGGTTCGCTTTCAATAATCTCATTACGAACAGCCAACACGCAGTCAGGGTAGCCACTGCCGTAAATATCGACGCCGTTGCCGAGGACATTTCCATTGGTTTCGGTTTTGGCCTTGGTGGCATAGGGTTCGATGTGGCTCACCGCGTCAACCTGGCCTGCCACATAGGCATTGAGCAGTTCGGTTGAATCGCCCAGATACACCATTTCGACATCGTCGTAACTCAACCCTTCTTTTTTCAGGTAGTCGTAGACGATGACGTCGAGCGTATCCGCCTGGAAGGTGGCAACTTTTTTCCCTTTCGGGTCGGCAAAAGTCTTAATCTCTGGCTTTGCCACAATGATCAACCCTTCAACCCCGCTACCGGCAACCACCTGGAAAGATGCGCCCTGGGTGTAGGCCGCGATCGCATTGGTAAATGGAATCACCGCCATTTCCACTTGGCCTGTAGCTAACTGGACGGCCACGTCAGCCGGCATGGGCGTTAGTGCGGCAGTTCCTTTAAAGCCATACTTCGCAAACAGTTCCTTTTCGGCAGAGTAGAACAACGGCATATTGCAAAGTCCGGCACCGTGGGCGAATTTAATTTCTCGGCCATCCCAGCCAGAAGAGGCCGAATTTTTGCCCGGTGCACAGCTACTCAAAACAGAGAGTAAAGACGGGGTGAGTGCAGCACCTAATCCCATGCCCAGAAAGCGGCGTCGGCTCGATCGAGAATTAAACATGTGAATCTCCTTGAAATAGTAAAACGGTTTTCGCAGTGGATGGATCAGGCAAAGCAAGAACAACGGGACATCGCCCTAGGGCGCATGGTAACGCTGGCAACTTGTGCAGTAGAAAGACTCATAGGCATCTGGCCTAAACCAGCCGTCGTAGACTTTCTTCACGTAGGGAAAGACTTCACGGGCCAACTCTCGACGACGCTGTTCATCTGGTGTCAACGGGACTTTCAGAGACTCGGCTAATTCTTGGAGTAGAGCGTCTTTGTCCACTCGGGTGAACTTCCCATTTTCTAAAATCACCTCGCCCGCCACCATGACGGCATCGATGCCATGGGTACGGCTCCGCTGGATCACTGCCTCCAAAACAGGAATTGTGTCATCAAGATAGGGATACGCCAAATGCTCCCAATCCATGAGCACCAAGTCAGCAGCCTTGCCGACCTGTAGCACACCTACGTCATTCGCAAAGCGAGTGGTCTTAGCCCCGTTTTCTGTTGCCATCTGAAAGACTTGCGCAGCGGCGGGCACCAGAGAATCCATTCCCGGAACTCGATGCAGCTTCAGAACCAGCCGCATCTCCTGCAGCATGTCACGGTCATCATTAATGCCGGCTTCATCCAATCCCATGCCCACGCTGACGCCTTTTTGAGCATAGTGATTCAGAGGTGCCACACCACTTTGCAGGCGAAGATTAGAGCTCGCATTGTGGCAAATCATCGTCCCGGTTTCGGCAATCAGATCAATATCTTCTTCTGTCAGCCACACACCGTGCCCTAGGGTAAGGTGGGAGCCCAACACGCCCAACTTGTTCAGATGTTTGACGGCAGATGTCCCCGTACGGCGATGGGCATATTCCATCTGGTAAGGCGTCTCCAGCAGATGCATGTGCATGCCAACACCATACTTATGCGCATACTCTGTCTGGGTGACAATACCCTCATCATCGCACCAGTGTAGATTCGCGGGGGCCAGCTGCAGGCGAATTCGGTCATTGGCAGCCCCTTCCCACTTTTTCCAGAGGGTTTCAAAGAACCAAAGGAAATCTTCTAATGGGACCTCATGAGGCTTGAGAATGGCCTCCATATCTGCCGCAATACTGGGCGGCAGCTTGGCAACAAACTCATCGTTGGATTCATAGACAAAATGGTTTTGCGTGCGTACCCCGAAGCAATAGGATGAGCGCATACCAATGTCTTCATAGGCCTTGAGTACTTTGTCCGTAATCTCGGGCCATAGGGTAGCAGGGCCAGGCAACCAACCATGAATATGCTGGACTGTGGTGATCCCTGACTCCACCATTTCAAAGGCAGAGTAGAGCGTATCTAGATAAAAATCGACATGCCTAGCAGACAAACGGCTGGCAAACCAAAGCTCTAGGGGATAGTCGAGGGACCCAAGCTGAAAGGGAGTCAACCCCACATGATGATGGCTGTTAACAAAGCCTGGCATCACCACATGATGCGACGACCCCAGCACATGATCGGGTTGGTATTTGGCCGATAAGTCTTGATAACTGCCAATCTCTACAATGGTGCCGTTCTCAACAAAAACAGCGCCGTTTTCAATAATGTCAACCTCGGTACGACTGATAGCCTTGCAAATAACATATTTGCCATGAACAAGAGTGGAAGGCATAGCAAAAACCGCTGAGACAACGAACTTCCTACAAGAAGCCCAGCGAGGCCCTAACTGCCACAGTTAACCTATTGAAACCAAGCCAATGCTGTTCCAGAAAGGGCTTCAGGGATGTTGCGCTAGTGCCCGAAACACCTTAATCTAACGCCTAAACCACGCCAAGCTTAGACTCTTGTATAAGATTAAGGGAACTATAAATGACCTCTTTCGGAAGGAACTGTATTGGCGTATACACTTGTCAAAAGTAATACGGCATCGGCCATGTTGTTAGGGTAGTTTGTTGGTGCTGTAAGCCCTATTTATAGGGCTTGCGATACGATCGATTACTACCGCCAGCACTGAGACTGCTATAGGTCATTTTTTGTAAACCTAAAAAGATGACATCCCCAAAATTACCCTTTAACCATTTGAGTGTTCAGAGTGTTCGTAACAGACTAACGGTCGAAGCGTTAAGCATTCAAGAGTTGTTGCAGGCTTGTCTGCAGCGGATAAGTTGCCGTGAAGCAAAGGTGCAGGCTTGGACCTACCTAGATATTGACCGCGCTAAAAAACGGGCTGATGAGTGGGACCAGGCACTGACCCAGCACAGGCGTCAATGCCTAGAAGCCTATCCGCTATTAGGTATACCCATCGCAGTCAAAGATATTTTTGCCACCTTAGGCCTGCCGACCGAATGGGGGATGGAAATTTACCACGATCGATATTTCGATTATGAGGCAGCCGTAGTTTCGAATCTAAAAGCTGCAGGCGCGATTGTGTTGGGTAAGACGGTCACTACAGCTTTGGCAACTGCAACTGCTGGTCCAACGACGAACCCTCACAATCGGGCCCATACGCCCGGTGGTAGCTCTAGTGGTTCAGCCGCAGCAGTTGCAGATGGTATGGTTCCCTTGGCTATCGGGTCACAGACTATGGGGTCTGTGGTACGGCCCGCAGCCTACTGTGGAGTGTTCGGTTTTAAGCCTAGCTTTGGATTGATTTCTCGCTATGGCATGATGCCGGTTTCTCAAGCGCTAGATCATGTCGGCTTATTTGCCCGTAGCCTAGATGATATTCAGCGATTGTTTTCTGTTTTGGCCAAGTCTGATCTTCGGGACCCCGATTGTCAGTTCACACAGCGGACGGTTCTCGCTGGAAATTCTATTGGCCATGGCAATCGCCCCATCCGTCTGGGACTGGTTAAAACACCCTATTGGGAACAGGCGGAAGATATTGTCCAAACTCGCGTAGTGCAAGCGGCTGAGGTCTTGGGGCAAGCAGATATCATTGTTGACTTGGTGACCTTGCCTGCCGAGTTTGATCGGGCTTGGTATATTGTTCAAACGCTCTGTGCCTATGGGCTTTACCAAGATCATGGGGCCTTGTTAACTGCCAGCTCTATCCCATGTCCTCCCCTATTAGAACGCTGGTTGAAACGCGGGCGATCTATTTCTAACAGCGCCTATCAGGAAGCCTGTCAATGGCGTGCGCGCTATCGTCAATTATTAACATCTATCTTTACGCAATATGATGCTGTGCTGACTCCCTCAACGACTGGGCCTGCACCGTTAGGGTTAGACAATACGGGGTCACCTATTTTTTGTGGTTTATGGACCCTCTGCGGCGTGCCAGCGTTAAATCTTCCGATAGGTTACACCGCAGATGGATTACCGTTAGGTTGTCAATTGGTCGGCGCACGCTATTGCGATCGGCATTTGCTGAATATTGCTGAACAATGCTGGCAAATATTGAAAAAGGTTTTCGGAGATATTCAAATACCCGTGGGTCCTGAGTAGGCGGACCACATGAGTATTCTATAGAATGACGGAGACCTAAGAATGGCGGAGACCTACGGCAGGCTTAGATCGAGCTGCAAAAGGGTATGGAGTAAAACATCGGCGCCTTGGCCGCACTGTTCGGGCGAGGTGTACTCATCTTCTGCATGGCTGACCCCTGCCTGACTGGGAACAAAAATCATTCCCATTTTGGTAAAGCGACCAATTTCTTGGGCATCGTGGATAGCGCGACTGGGCATGGAGTAGTGGCTCAGCTTGAGGGTGTCACAGACCGCCGAAATGGTCTCTTGAACCGTTGTGCTGGCCAGAGTTGGCGCTACCGCATGTTGTCGTTCTAGATGGATTTGGGTCCCCGTCGCCGCTTCAATTGCCTGCACCCGTTGTTCTAAGGTCGTTACCATTGCTTCAATTGTGGTGAGTGACAGGTCTCGTAGGTCAATGGTGAGGTCTACCTGCCCGGGCACGATGTTGGCGGCATTGGGCGTCACGTTCAAGTGACCCACGGTGGCCACCTGCTCTCCTGGAATATCCATCGCTACGTCGTGTACGGCAGCCACGAGTAACGAAGCCGCGTAGAGCGCATCCTGACGCATCTCCATGGGGGTGGTGCCAGCGTGGTTGGGACGACCGGTAATAGTCACGAGGTAACGCTGTAGGCTGACAATGCCTTGAACCACCCCAATCTGGCAGTCTTTTGCTTCGAGGACACCGCCCTGTTCTACGTGCAATTCTAGATAGGCCGCAATCTCCTGGGCGGTTCGCTGAGCTGTGCGCAGCTGTTCCCAATTTCCGCCAATCCGCTGTAAACAGGTTTGAATAGTGGTGCCATCTGGCCGACGATAGAAGTCGGCATGGGTGTAATGGGCGTTGCCGGCCATGGCTTTACTGCCAATCATCTCCCCTTCTTCGTCGGTGAACACCATCACCTCGATAGGATGATTGAGGCGTTGTCCAGCCTCGTGGAGGGTGGCCACCACTTCGATGCCCGCCAGTACCCCTAGGGCGCCGTCATAGCGCCCTCCGGCAGGTACCGTGTCAATGTGGGACCCGGTCGCCAGGGCGGGGAGATTTTGGAGACCGCTATAGCGACCAATAATGTTGCCAGCGGCATCGATGGAGACCGTCATACCTGCCTGGGCCATGGCAGCAACCACGCTCTGGCGCGCCGCCAAATCTTCGGGACTATAGGCTGTGCGACGGACGCCGCCACAGGAGAGTTGGCCAATGGTGGCCAGATCGCTTAGGCGTTGTTGCAGTC
>JBCBOC010000618.1:0-3123 GCA_039821475.1 Cyanobacteria bacterium J06632_22
ATACCCTGGCAAAACTGGGCTATGTTGAGGCCTGCGATCGCATTCGCCCCTTTACCCAGTCGGACGACGAACTGGTAGCCAGCGCTGCTATCACGGCAATTTGCCGCTTTACCCAAGACGATAGCGAGATGGGTAAGGTGGTGGCTTACCTGCAGCACGAGAGTGTCAACGCCCGGCGGGCCTGTTTGCAGGACCTGATGGATGCCCAATATTATCCGGCGATTCCCCAAATTGCCCGCTGTCCCATATCGGTAGCGTTTCGGCTGCGGGCGATCAAACAACTGGCCGAAGCAGGCCTGGCCGAGGGGAAACTGAGTGAGGCGGAGGTCTTACCGATTCTTGATCAGGTGCTGTGCGATCATCCCTAGAACATTGATTTTGTTCACGAATACGACCAATCGCCCGCACTGGATTTTCTGATTCAGGAGCTTTACCAAACCGATTTTGGACGAGCGTATCTCGCCATTGATACTCTCCTGAAACACCATGCCACGGCTGCGCCAGCGGCGCTGTTGACGGCCTACGCCGGAGAAGCCCAAAATGACTATGGTGCCCATTACCATGTCATGAAGCTGTTCGGCTGGCTAAAGTATGGGCCAGCCTATGACTTACTCATGGAGGGGTTAGAAAACACGTCGCCCCAATATCTGAAGTCGCGAGCTGCAGGTGCGATCTCACTGGGTGAATTAGGCGATGCCCGCGCGGTTCCGGCTCTAAAAAAGAGCCTGAATGTTCCCATTTGGACGTTGCAGTACGGGGCCATCTTGGCCCTAGAAAAGCTTGGTGAGACGGACTTCACCCTGCCAGAGTCAGCGAACAGTCTGGTACGTGCCCGTGCAACTGCCGTTCGGGAAGTCGCAGTTCATTAGGGTACTGGCCAGCAGTTCCTTGAGCTTGCCCCTTTCCCCAACTTAAGCTGGAATACTGTCTTAAGCTCGGGCATGCTCAAGCCCAAAGCCCTCACAGATTGATGGGTTTGCAAGCGATTTTCTACCCACTGTTTTTCAACTGTTATAAATTTACCGACAACAACTGCCATGAGCACTGATGCCCTGTTCGACCAACTGAAACACCCTAACCCCTACATGCGTGAGCGGGCCATGGTTGAGCTTGCCGAAGCCCAAGCCCCTGGCACCATTGAAAAACTCTTGGCTAACCTGGGTGAAGACGACGTCGTCTACCGACGGGCATCGGTCAAAGCGTTAGGAGTCATGGGTGCTGATGCGGTCCCTCCCATCGCCAAACTGCTGCTAGAGAGTGACAACGTCACCGTTCGCAGTAGCTGTGCTAAAGCCTTGGCACAGCACGCCCTCAACTGTGGCGATGATCCATTCCCGCAAGCGGGCCTCGACGCGCTGAAAGTTTCTGTCAATGAAGACAATCCGGTGGTCCATATTGCCTCGGCCATGGCCCTAGGCGAGATCGGTCCAGCCGCCTTAGAGATTGTGACCAGTACGCTTCACTCTACCGAAAATCTCTCTTTGGCAGTGGCTTTAACCAATGCATTGGCCGCCATTGGTACCGAGGAGGCCGCAGCAACACTGCAAGATATTGCGGCAGATGAGACAACAGAGGGCTATGTGAGAGAATCTGCCACCAGTGCCCTATCGCGCATTGACATGGTGAAGCAGTATAGCCGCTAATTCCGGGGGCCCGATAAGGGGAGATCGACGGATAGCCTCGCAACCAAGGTTTAGCTCTCTTTCACGGCCTCTCTCTCACGATTCGCTAGGCGCGATTCGCCAGTCCCCGTCCGCATTTTGAGTCTTGATGCGGCCTAGTCCCAATCATCCTCATCGGTCTGACGGTCTAGCTGGGTAATGGCCAATTGGTAAATCGGCTTGAGGATCGTGTCCGGTTCCGCAGCCATAGCGGCCTGGATGGGCTCAATAGCCTGGGTGTCGCCAATTTTCATCAGGGCCAAGGCAGCCGCTTTACGTGTTGCCGTCACCCCATGCTGTAAGAGTGTAATCAGCGGTGCCACCGCCGGCTTATAGGCCAAGTTGCCCAGGGCCGATGCGGCCTCGCTGCGCACATCCTCCGATGGATCTTGCAGGGCCTTGATCAGGGTGTCTTGCCCGCCCGCTGCTGGATCTTCTTGAATGACTTTTGCGATCGCACTCACCACCGCAGAGCGAACCTCTTCGCGATCAGACTGCATCGCTTCAAACAACTTGTCCTTAGCGGCGGCCCCAATAAAGGCCAGCCCCCAGGCGGCATGCCCCTTCAGGCTCTCAGACGTCTCTGGATCGGCCAAGATGGCCAGTAGTTCTGGTGCCGCAGCTTTCCCCATTCGGGCTAGAGCACCCATGGACGACCCCTTAACCACTGTATCGGGGTCATTCAAGGCAGCATGAATCAGCTGGGGCATGGTCTCCGGATTAGCAATCAGCGTCAGCGTTTTAGCACAGGCCCGACGAACCACGGGGTCATCATGGTCCATCAGTCCATCCACCAACACATCCGAGGCCGGTGTGCCAATTTCACCTAGGGTTTCTGCAATCCGTAGCCGTGTCATTCCCCGCTTATCCGAAAAGCTTTCTACCAGTTGGCGTAGCACAGCCTGATCGGTGGCATCAAAGGTCCCGGCCTGCTGCTGTTGATTGACCGTTTGCACCAGCACATCAACCTTAGCCTGGGCAGCGGTATCAGCGTTGGTTTGACTCGCAGCAGAATTCATAGGGCCAACAGTTTCTTAAACGTAAAGACAGTTCCTTCATCAATATACAACGGCAGACAACGGCAGCTAGAGCCGCCGCGGGATAGAACAAAGCCCATCGCGTCAGCCAGCGCCGTCTTCGTCAGCAATTAATATTTTTCAGGCAGTGAATATTTGTTTAGGCAACACCTGAAAAGTAGTGCCATAAACTACAGGCATCCCCGTATATCCACTATGATTGTCTCTAATTTAATGTGCCTCCCCGATTTAACGTGCCCCCTGTCTTTTGCGTGCCCCCTGTCTTTCGCGTGCGTAATGTTTTCTCAGTATGGCTAGGTTGGTGTGCATGGTGTGCGATCGCACCCCCGAGCGCAGCAATATCACCGGACGGGCCACAACATCAACCGCAATATCACACCTCAACGGGCACCCATCAGGCCGTCGCCCCCCTCCCCCGCGCCCCC
>JBCBOC010000132.1:0-7811 GCA_039821475.1 Cyanobacteria bacterium J06632_22
TCTCGATCTCAAGAACAAAGCTGTCGCCATGGTCGAGCACGACGCGGTTGTCGCCCAGCCATCAACAACAACACCCACAACATCGGAAGATATTCAAAGATAACCTGCCAGGTGCATGCGGTCCTAGAGACGATTTTGCGGTCAACGTCCTGATAGGGTTACCCGTGATTGTCAGCGTCATCGGACTCATCCACTTGAAAAGCCCGATATACTAGACTTTGACCGCACCCAAACTCATCGTCTTCCGAAGGAAACGCGACGGGTTTCAAACTGGACGCGGTCTAGGCGTAGCCGCGTTTCATTGGCCATGCACAATCTTGCTATTTCGCCTTCCGATTCTGCCTCCATGCCATCGAGCGCCGCTGCAAATCCTGCGGCGCAGCCTCCTCTGCAGCTTGAGCATTTGCAAAACCCGCCCGGAGAAGGCAATTGCGAATTCGACGGGGAACACGCACTGTTTATGTCGCTGTCACCGCGTCCGGTACCCTACGTGCATTCGCAAGATGGCCTGACCTATGAAGGGCTGTATCGTCCTGGCGATATCCTAATTACCCCGGCGAACGTTTCCCTGACGGTCCGCTGGCAAGGTGATGAAAATTGTCTGATGCTGAGAATGGCCGATCACTTTTTTCGCCAGGTGGGACAAGAAACACTGGCCCAGGATTGCGATCGCATTCAGCTGCGCCCCACCTTCCAGGTGCGCAACCCCCAGCTCGAATCGATGCTGAAACTATTGCATGGTGAATCTCAACAGCAGGCGGCGGGGCAACAGCTCTATCTAGATTCTTTAGCCAATTTAGTCGCTGTGGAGCTGCTACGAAACCATGCCACCACTGCGGCGCAGTTACCGACCTACAACGGTGGCCTGCCCCCAAGACAGCTCCAGCACGTTTTAGACTATATCGACGCCCACCTCGACCAAAACCTCAAGCTTGAGGCCCTGGCCCAACTACTCGACATGAGCCAGTTTCACTTCAGCCGCCTATTCAAGCAGTCCCTAGGCGTATCCCCCTATCAGTACCTGATCCAACAAAGGGTGGAGCGCGCCAAAACGCTGTTAAAGCAAACTGATCAAACTATTATCGACATCGCCCTAGCGTGCGGATTCAGCAGCCACAGCCACCTGAGCAAGCAGTTTCGCCAGGTGGCTGGGATGACGCCCAAGGCCTATCGGACCGGACGCTAAACCACGTCCAGCTTAAAACCGGTAGATCCAAACCGCATACAGCCTGAAACCTATAGCCTTTCTCTAGGGAAAACGGCCATGCTAGACGTTGCAGAGGTTTAAGCTCACTTTTTAAGCCATAGCAAAAGGGCGAAAATCCCCAGAAGGATAGCTTCTGTGCCCAACAGTCCATTGAGGATGTCCGCGTCTTCAGGTTTCAGGACAAAGTGCGATCGCAACAGCGTGTAGGGCACAAACTGCAACACAATAATCCCGCCAAACACTAGCCAAACCGACCACCCTAGACCGCGCCAAAGTGCGATCGCAGCCGTCATGTCAAACAGCAACAGCAGCACATCCAGACTCCGCCATAGCAGCGGCGTAGACATCCAGGGTGTTCCTGTCAATCCGGCCATATTGCCAACGTGCACCGTTGCCCCATAACACAGGACAATAGCCATCACCTTGGCATAGATAGACGTCCAAAACGGCTGAAGCGCCTCATCGAAAGCATCCAAACTAAACATATTTTTCAGGCAAATGCTGCAATACGTCGAAGGTGAAATAGTGAGTCGTGCAAGGTAACACTTCTAAGGCCCCTTTCAGCACAAGATAAAGCGCTATTTCACTCCTTCACTATTTCACCACTTCACTATCTTTGCCAGCCGTCCTAACAGGCAGTCTAAGTTAGTCCTCAACCGGCGCCTGTACAATGCCCGATCCCACATCCTCAGGCTGACTATCTTGAGACAGCGGATCCAGAGTCCCGCTGGCAATCAGCCGTCCCATTAAGAGCTGATTGTCAATGACGCCCCGCTCCTGAAGCTGCTTCTGCGCCCACATTGCCGCAACGCCCGAGACATGGGGCGTCGCCATACTAGTACCACTGATGCTCAGCAGCCCGCCGCCAATCCAAGCCGAGGTCACATCCACCCCCGGCGCAGCAATATTCACCTGGTCGTTAGAGAAACTGGCGATCGTCAAGCCCGCATCTCCCCGCTGCAATGCCCCCACGGCAATCACGCCCGTACCTGCCGCTGGCGGGGCAACGGCGATCTCGTAGTTGGGACGGTTGCTCTCATTACCAGAGGCCGCCACCAAAATCGCGCTTTGCCCAAACAGATTTTGGGATTGTACGTACTCTGCCAGCTCAGTAAACAGATTAATATTGGCCCGATAAGCCTCCAGCGCGATGGAGGTCGCCGGACGCACATCCAGATCCTGCCGCTGCACCAAGAAATCCACAAATCCCGGAAAGTCTATCCCTAAAGACATGGAAATCACCTGCGCCCCCTGCCCAATAGCCCACTGAATCGCCTGGGTCACCGTCAGTGAGGAGCCGCCCCCTTCGCCCAACACCTTCGCAATCACAGCACGGTTGACGCCTTGGGCAACACCAAAGCGCGTCCCATCCACATCGCGGCCAAAGATAGTACCTGCGCAGTGGGTGCCATGGCCATTAATGTCGTGGTCCACCTCAGTCGTGAAGTTGCGCTGTACGATCTGCACCCCCTCAAAGGCCGGGTGGTCAGGCTCAATGCCCGTGTCCAACACGGCCACCGTAATACCGCTGCCGTCATAGCTAGACTCTGCCGCTCGCACCGCTTCAACGCCCCAAGTTAGGGTGGGCTTGTCACAACTGCTCACCTCAGACTTGCTCACCGGCTCAATGAGCTTCATCGGCATCAGCGGTGCGATCGCCTTTGTCCGGGGATCGCGCCGCAAGTCATTGCGTTCAGCCCCATTCAACGTCGCCTCTTCGACCTTCACATTAGATGGCAGTCTTCCAAAACCGCGCGTTCCCATCCCCAACCCATCCATCGTGGGCACCATAATATCTTCAGTGCGCAGGACAACATACTTTTGATCAGACAGCATAGTTCTCTTTCCTTCAGTGCAGAACGTGTGGTGGGCATACCCAGAAATATCCGTAACCCAGTGGCCAAACTAATGAATCCTTGACGAAATCAGGAGAGCGATGACAGCTACAAAAGGATGTGCTGCGTTTCCAGGTTAAGAACGAAATATCTTGTCTTATTAATTTTCGACATGAAAAGTTAATTACAGATGCAGCATGTAGCTCTATCGATATTCGGCGCGTCCCTGATACTGGAATTTAGGGCTCAGCCGTCTTTCCCAGGCATGGGCACAGGGCGGTTATCCACCGATACCCCCATCTCTGATACCTCCCTATTGAGGCCCCTTGGTCATGGCTGTATTACTGCTGATCACCATAGAGCTCGCCTGCGTTGTCATACTTTGCAGCATTCTCTACGTATCCATTAACCGTGGTTCCCGCTGGGTTTTACAGTCTTCATCGCTCGAGTTTGACGATGCCGGCCTACACACCCTCAGCCAAAATATTCGAGGCATTGCCATCATCACCGGTCTGCTGCTGACCTTAGTGACGGCGGGCTTTAACAGTTGGATACTCCTTCAAGGCCAGCAACCCGATACCTACACGCTCGCGCTCATTCAAAATACCCCTCGCGAGGTTTGGCTCAGCCTGGTCGCAGGTCTCGGCAAAAGCCTGTGCTTACTGGTATTAGTCAGCCTAGCCCAACGCCCTTTACGACAGGGGATCAACCGCATTTGTCGCTACACTCAACAGCTCGAACAGGTAACGGCCAATAACGATAGCATTGCCAGGTTATTTCAAGCGCTGCGCGCTGTTTTCAGTACAGGAATGTGGTTGTTAGCGCTGATTTGGTGTTTTCGATTTTTACACCTGCCACAACAGTTTGCACCTTACCTATACGCCGTTTGGCGAATATATCTAATTGTCTCCATCGGCGTAATTGCGTTCAAGTCCGTCACCGTTGTCGTCGACAGCCTCAATGCCCTCAGCATCAAGTACTCTAGTCCAAACAATCTGCTGCGTTTTTATGAACGGTTGCAACATCTTGTCCCCTTTCTCAAACGGTGCTTGGAGTACTCCGTTTGGGTCTACGCCGCCACCCTAGTCGTTCGGCAAATCGCGGCGTTCTCGGATCTAGCCGTGTATGGCCCCATGGCGATTCGCGTCATTGCCATTATCTTTCTAGGGCGGCTGGTGGTTCACCTATCTCGTCTAGTGGTTTCAGAAACGCTGTTATCCACAGAGGAAACCTCTGCGGCCGTGTACCAACGACGAGTCACCGTTACGCCGCTAGTGCTAAACCTGATCAAGTACCTGGTTTATTTTGCAACGGTTCTTTTCATACTCAAGGCCCTCAATATTGATCCAGGACCGATTTTGGCAGGGGCTGGCATCGTGGGTTTAACCGTAGGCTTAGGTGCACAAAGCCTGGTTAAGGATGTGGTCAGCGGTTTTTTCATTCTGTTTGAGGACTACTACCTGGTAGGCGATTTTATTGAAACCGAAGACGTCCAGGGAGTAGTACAGTCCATCGAGCTACGCACCACCCGCGTTTTGCACCCAGATGGCCAACTACAAATTGTCAAAAACGGTGACGTGGGCTCCATTGTGAACTACTCCAAACACCCCATCGATGCCGCTGTCGAAATTTCTATCACCTATGAGGTTGACCCAGAACGAGCCTTCGAGATTATTCAGCAGGTTGGCAAAGACCTCTGCAAAGCTGAAGACGATGTCTTGGAGCCCACTCACATTGAAGGAGTAGAAACGTTTGCTGAAGAGATTTGTTTGATTTTTACTCGTACCCGCGTTAAACCAGGCAAACATCTGAGAATTCAGCGATTGCTGAGGCAACAGTGCCTCGTTGCCTTATTGAAAGCAGGCATAGAAGTGGGGTCAATGGATACCAAGCTCGTACTCAAAAGCGGGTTCGACAAACTCAGTCTGCAAGCCACCCCAAGCAGCTAGCGGTGTACCAACAGCACCCATGCTTGCGGTCAACAATCACTGCAGACCCACTCCGAAATGTTCAGGCATGGCCGTGAAGCTACCTCTGTAGAATTCCCTAGTCCTGAAAGTTGATGAAATCACAGCTCATGTTGGCAACGCTGGTAACGACAATGGCGATGTCGCTGCCCGCCCAAGCACAGCAAGCCTGCAGTGCGTACACCGTTGATCGTCCTGGCACACGCTACGGTTACGAAGAAATTAATAACTGTGACATCATCAACGGCACCTTTGCCAACGAAGACTGGCGCGTCACCATTTCAGGATGGGAACCCGGCGCCTATCGATACCAAGGCACAGACCGCAGCAACGGCAATTCTATTGAGCTGTTTGACTTTTACGTCACGGGTACAACTGAGCGGCCCCAGTACCGTTTTCGTAATGGCGATACCAGCTATGTGGTCACATTCCGCTACTCTGACCCCGATACAGTGCGGCTAGAGGTATTCCAGGGCAACAATCGTCTGCTGAACGAACTGCTGTACAGATAAAGATTCAGCACATGTGGAACTAAAGTATCAGACCAAATCACAGACGTGCAGCGGCGTTAGCCGTTTTGATTGAGCAAACAGTTATTGCGGCTAATGAGTGGATTCAAAGTCACTCGATAAGTGTCATGAATGTTGAAACAGTCATCATGCCAGGCAACTTACCTAACGCCCAAAATAATACTGACACTGATACTTCTCTCAGTTCCACTAGCCAGTATGGGGGAGTTTATTTACAATTCGTTCGCGTCTGGTACGTTGAAAGAGAGACTCCTCAATAGTCTGCATTACGGCATCCAGCTCGATTAGTACAAAGCTGCGACGCCATGGAGCGCTCGTGCAGAGTGAGACAACGAGTACATTAGCCGTCCACTCTGAAGACGATCTTTTTCGTAACCCAAACAATTAGGCCAAGATAATAAAAACCGGTTCATTGAGTTGCCGATTCAGGTTCTTGAGTATCAGTATCCTCCAAACCAGAGAGCACATAGCGCTCACTCTGGCTAAATGGCGTTCTCTCATCGAACTCAAAATCAAAGAAGCGGGCTTCGTTTTGAAGCAGGTCAACCTGCAGATTACTCCGCCCCACCTCCACATTATCGGGGGTCAGTAACCGTAGCTGCAGCTGCCCTTGAAAGTCAGACGCTGCAATCAGGTAAACACTAACTGTAGGCTGATTCACAGCCTTCTTCGCATGGCCCATCGTCAAAGACGATGCCGGAAACGATGCTAAAACCTCTAGCTCAATATCAGTGAAGCCCTGACTAAAGCCTTTACCCGCACTCTGAGCCAGATCGGCAGTATTTTCTGCAGCCTTCTCCGTCACTTTATTCGCGAGCCGATCGACCCGGCTACAGCTACTGATCGTTGCCAATAAAAGCAACCCAGCAGCAATCCAACGACCTCTCAAAACCATAGATACAAGCTGCTAGTAAGTTTGTGACGCTTAAGAAACTACACACAACATCGCCAGATTCCTTAAAAAGCTCGAAAAATTTATCGCACAACCCGCCCATTCACCGACAACCGCTGAGTGGTCTATTGATACCAAGAATTAAAGTTGGCAGGGCGAGTGAATAGTGAAGTAGCACTAGACCTTATGTTTAGCAAAGGTTTCGAGGCAATCTCTACCTCACTATTCACCACTCACTACTTCACTGACCCTACCCAAGTTTTTAGCTTTGACGCGGCATTAGGCACTAAAGTACTTAGCCACCGGATGATAAGTAATAAGTGCCGTGGTGGACTCCTCTGGGAAAAGCTGCTCGCTCTCATCCATGGTCATACCGATGCGGTCAGCACCTAAAATCTCTAGCTGCTTAGCCTGGTCTGCCACGATGGGGCAGGCAGGGTAGCCAAAGCTGTAGCGGCTACCCTGGTAGCGCTGGGCCAACATGTCACGAATGGTTTCCGGTTCTTGGTCACCGTAGCCCAGTTCCCGACGAATCAGCGCATGGCACCACTCGGCCATGGCCTCAGCCATTTGCACGGCTAGCCCGTGGAAGTAGAGGTAATCCGTATAGTTATCTTCAGCAAAGAGCTGGCGGGCATAGTCTGCCGTCACCTGGCCCACCGTCACCGCCTGCATGGGGAAGACGTCAAACTGGTTGCGCTCTATCGGCAAGAAGAAGTCGGCAATACACAGGCGACGCATGGACTTTTGTCGGGGAAACTCCCAAGTGAACAACGGTGCAGCATCTTTCGGCGTCAGGCCCTGTTCAACCACATTTGGGTCATACACATGAACGCTGTTGCCCTCTGCCACACAGGGGAAGTAGCCGTAAACGAGCTGAGGCTGAAGCAGATTTTCATCCTTAATCTTTTGCTTCCACTCCACCAGAATAGGATGCACCTTCTCTTTTAAGAAAACGTCGTACTCTTCCCTCGTTTGATCTTTGGGCTTGCGGAACTGCCACTGGCCTGCCACTAGCGCCTGCATGTCTAGGTGCCAATACAGCTCCTCTAGGTCAAAGTCTTCTGGCTTCAGGATTTTTGTGCCCCAGAAAGGTGGCTTGGGGCGGGGAATATCGATATCTACAGCCTCAGAGCGGCGGGTATCCACCTCCACCGGTTCTTTGGGCTTCTCTTTCTTTGCCCCCCCGTTCAACTCGGCCTCAGCCTGCTCAATGGCCTTACGCCCTTTCTGGTTGTACTGCGCATAGTCACCGGTGAAACCGTCACCATCGGCCCAGGCACTCTCCTTCTTAGCGGGCATTAGCCGGTCCATAAAGGTCAGGTCGGCAAAGGCGTCTTTACCGTAAATCACCTGACCTTTATAGGTGTCTTGGCAGTC
>JBCBOC010000499.1:0-3795 GCA_039821475.1 Cyanobacteria bacterium J06632_22
AACCGCTCTTGATGACGGCGGCCTACTTACCCTCACTGACTCAAAATAAGATTGCCTGGGGCTTTTTCAGCGGGGCCATGCGGGACGAGGCGTTCTATGTCTTGCGGCGGCTCGGCGTGGACCAGCCGCCCCTAGTGGCCATGGAAGATGCCCCCGGTAAACCCGACCCTACAGGCTTGATGCAGGTGGTACAGGCCATTTCCACTGAGCCACGACCGGTTATTTATGCTGGAGATACGGTCGCCGATATGGTGACGATTACGCGTGCTAAGGCCGCCTATCCAAACCGTCAGTGGGCCGCCGTGGGCGTGCTGCCCCCCCATGTGCAACAGGACGCGGACTATCGAGATCGCTACAGTCAGACCCTCTCCCAGGCTGGGGCAGACGTTGTTGTCGCCTCAGTGGAAGCACTAGATGTCAGTCAGGTAAAAGCACTGATTTAGTCTCTGATGAGAAGGTTATTCCTTCAACAAACGCTTACACCTCGGGCCATATCGTCTGCCATACCTCGGGAATACTGATGTCAAATAGCACATTGCTTAAGCCTGCGCTATTGTCACCATCCCACTCAGGAACGACGCGAATGAATCGAATTTTAGGCCCTGCGCTGACAGCTGCTGTTGTTTTGGTGAGCGGGTCGAGTGCCCAGGCCCAATCCACCGATCAGTACTTTATCAACGACCTGTATAACTTTCTGGGCAGCCAAGACGCTGTCGCCTACGAGGTCGCCTCCCAATATTTAGGGCCAGAGGTGAATGTTTACCTGGCCCAGTCTTTCTGTCAGGCCTTCCGGGACGGGGTATCGCCAGGGGATGCGTTTTCCTATTTCACCACTTACTCTCTCAGTGAAGCCAATAATCGGGGCTACCCTGTCGGTGATGACGAAGCTTATGTGCTGGGACTGTATACCGGTTCTGTGATGAACCTGGGGGCGGCATACTATTGTCCTGAGTATCAGGGACAGGTTCAGCAAGCGTTGAATGCAATGTAAGTCCGTGCTTTTGAATGGCGGTGGTCGTCGCCAATGTCATCGTGTTACAACTAAGCCGCTGTGACCCGATGACGCGATGAATTTATTGCCGTTTCTGGTATTGACTCCGCTGCTAGGGGTGCCTGCTTTAATCGCGGATGTGGCTGAGCCAGGGGCGGTGGCCCAGCGCTCTGGTGCCGTAGTCCGAGCACAAGTGAAGCCGGGTTGCGAGTCACGGAGCGGGGCTCTGTGTTTAAGGGAGAGCCATCCTCAGCGGCTCAAGCAGCGTGCCAGAAGCGGTAACCAACGGGTTGTGCGGCAGCCGCAGGCCGTACGCCCCCTGCCGGGGCAGCTGGATCAGGTCCCAGTGTTTAATAGCAACAGCCCAGAGCTGATTCAGTCGGAGGGCATTTTGCTCTCTACGTTTCCGCCCAACGGTAAGGCCCAGCCTGAGGCCCACCTCAACTATGCCTTTGAAGGGCGGTTCGATATTTTTGACCACCATGTGGTGCGCGCCCAGGGCGATCGCGATACGCGGACGCTGTTTGTGGGGATTATCTTGCACAATCCGGGGCGCAGAGCGGTATCTGTGCGGGTGCGAGAGGCCGCCAGCTACATTAGTCAGGACTCCCCCTGGCATGAGCGCGAGTCGGCAGAGTCTAACCTGGCCAGCACAAGCTTCTCGGGGCCGGGTAGCCGCTTAATGAATGATATTTTGCGCGATCGCACCCAGGCCCACTGGCCTAGAGACATTAGCATTCCTGCCGGTGAGAGCTACCTGCTGATGAACGCGCCCATCCCGATTCGGCGGCTGAGTGTGGCGACCGATGGCACATTGCCCCCCGGCAGTGAGATCTTGCCCCCCCGCCCTGCCAGCTTAGGCGGCAATCGTAGCAACGCTCGCTCTACCCTAATGCGACTGGACAGCAGCGGTCCGGTTTATGCGGCGAGCCTGGCCATGTATGCGCCCGAGTCGGGTGGACGCGAGCGAGTGCCTAGCTTGGCCGATTGGCAGCGGCTGCTGTTTCGCGGACGGCTGGCGGAGATGCGAGATCGCATTCCCACGCCGCCGCGTCAGGCCGCTTGGGCCGATCCATTTATCTATGGTCGGGTGTCGGGGGTGGCCCAGGGGTCCCGTTGGGTGGCCACCTTGACGGACAACGATCGAGCCGAACAGCTCACCATTCCCACACCAGGGGGGCAAATTTCCTATCCTTTGAGTACGGTGGACCGCAATACCTTTGGTACGGGGCAGGTGCAGAGTGCGCCAATGCTCGCCCGCTATGCAGATACGGCCTACCGCGCCCACGGCAATTACGGCATCGAATATAGTCTGACGATGCCGCTGCACAACCCGACTAACCAGTCTCAGACGGTAACGCTGTCGGTGCAGACGCCCATTCAAAACGAAAATTTATCCAATGCGCTGGAGTTTCTGGATCCCCCAGACGATCGATTCTTTTTTCGTGGAACGGTGTTGTTTTTGTTTCGGGATGAAACCGAGCGGTTGCGGGCCAGTTTTATTCATTTGACCCAGCGGCGGGGGCAGCAGGGGGAGCCGCTGGTAACGCTGACGCTGGCCCCCGGTGAGCAGCGGGATGTGGAAATGCAGTTTCTCTACCCCCCGGATGCCACGCCGCCCCAGGTGCTAACGATTGCGACACAGTCTGAGTAGTTTGCAGAAACGGCGCAATAGCTTTCATGTAAGACTGCTCACTCGACTCATCGCCGAATTATACATAGCAACCGCCACAAACGTTTGTTCGCGGTTGTGGGCCACTGGGCGACCATACCAAGGGTTTCACAGCCAGAACTGTCCTCAGCCAAGTGGCGAGCGCTATAGCAGCCAGAGCCGTTAGAACAAGGCTGCTATACAGGCCAGCACAAAGACAAAAATAGGCCAGCGCTAAGCGCGCTGACCCGATTAATGCGAGGCCCCGACGGTTGACGGCTGAGGCATTGAGGTGGCTGTTTATGTACTTGGATCGGTCCAAGACCAGAGTTTAGTTGGCCGAATGTCCGTTGTGGGAGCCATTTCGGACATAGTGACCATTCGTGCCATTAGTACTGTGGCCATTCGTATGAACCGGCTCTGGCTCAGCGGGAGCCTCGTAGGGCGTAACAGTAAGCTGCTGAGGTTCGCCAGCCTCGGTGTGGGATGGGTCTGCCTCCGTGAGACATTCCTGGTTCAGCAGCGAGAGCAGATAGCCTTTATTGGGGTGGTTGTTAATCCACTCTTTGATGGCAATCGCACGAGAATAATCATCATTGCCCAGGTTACTGCGATAGGTCTGCTGCAGAACCTTCTTAAACTCATCCTGGCGAATTTGAGCTTGCCAGGGTTCCGAGAAAATCAGGTGTACCTTGCTGGCCAGGCCTGCGGCCTGAAGAAAGTCCCACTCATGCTCGTCGAACCAGACGCCACCGCAGTGGGAGCAGCGATCCAGATAGAACTCTAACCCATGACCCACCTTGGCTTTGCGCATCAGGTGCTGACAGTCGGGACAGAAAATCGCGCGGCGATTGTCGGTGTCGAGCGCTCCTTCTGGACTCGGCATAGAATCTGACAGACTTATGACCGCATCAAGGGTAGCCCCAGAGGGGTCGGGTGTTTTGTTCGCTTGAGGTTTGGAGGGCGGACTAATACGCCACTCTAACCAGTGCCAATAGTCATAGGAGGATATCCAATGACCTGAGCAGCTGGTGCAAGAGTTGACGGCGAGGTACTCCTCTAGGCTGTTGCGGTTCAGGGGGGTGTCCTGGCAGACGGGGCATCGCATGGTAATGGGTTACCTATCTTCAGTGGTGAGTCGGCATAAACAGAT
>JBCBOC010000722.1:0-2487 GCA_039821475.1 Cyanobacteria bacterium J06632_22
ATCGAGCTCTTTGGTGGGGCTGTAGAGACGGTTGACCAGGTTTTCCCAACCGCTGAGATCGGGTGTTCTCTGGTCTAAGGCCAACATCTCTAAAACCTGTCCTGCCAGGCCCTCATGCTCCAAGCGTAGCGGCACTTCATAGATGCTGGGGGCATCGGTGCAGGACAGGTTTTAGAGCTGTTGGCCTTAGACCAGCGCACACCCGATCTCAGCGGTTGGGAAAACCTGGTCAACCGTCTCTACAGCCCCACCAAAGAGCTCGATATCGCTATTGTGGGCAAGTACGTTAGCCTCAACGACGCCTACCTATCGGTTGTCGAGTCGTTACGACATGCGGCAATTGCGGTCAACGCCGATCTCAAGGTCCGGTGGATTAGCTCCGAAGATATTGAAGTAGATGGGCCCGAAGCCCATCTATCGGGCGTTCATGGGGTTGTCGTTCCCGGTGGATTTGGCAGTCGCGGCATTGACGGCAAGATTCAAGCAATTGAATACGTCCGGCAGCGCCAGGTGCCGTTCTTAGGCCTCTGCCTGGGCATGCAATGCGCAGTGGTCGAATGGGCTCGCAATATCGCCCAGTTGGATCGCGCCAATAGTTCTGAAATTGACCCGGAAACCGATAACCCGGTGATCAATTTGTTACCCGAACAAGCAGACGTTGTAGACCTGGGCGGCACCATGCGACTGGGGCTGTATCCCTGTCGATTGGACACCGCCACGTTAGCGTTTCGACTTTATAACAAAGAGGTGATTTACGAGCGTCATCGTCATCGCTACGAGTTCAACAATGCCTATCGCAATCTCTTTTTAGAAAGTGGCTATGTGATTAGCGGCACTTCCCCCGATGGTCGCCTGGTCGAAATTATTGAATTGCCAGATCACCCCTTCTTTATTGCCAACCAATTCCATCCTGAATTCCAGTCTCGGCCTAACGCACCCCATCCCCTCTTTCTAGGGTTTGCAGAAGCATCTTTAAAGCACGGCAGTAGTGTCGCCACAGACGCCACGGCACCGCTGCCCGTCTCTCGGGAAACCGCTGCCAGCACCCATTAATACTGGATCGGGGAGGGGACCCCGCCAATAGCGCACATTGTGCCAATAGCGCACATTGTTAGGGAACGCTTTGTTGGGGGACGCTTTGTTGGGGGACGCTTTGTTGGGAAAGGTTGTTTGCCCTAGCCAACGTTGGTCAGGCGATTCCACAGGTCGTAACAGACATCGTCCTTAGGGACAATATAGGTCCCGGGCTTGACGGTCATGCCGTCCGAGCCGACAAATTCCCGACGCTTGGCATCGTTTAGATTGATGTAGATTTTATCCGGCTCAAGCGCTGCGCCATCCTTGAGCACAGGCACCTGTCGTAGCTCCACACTGCTTAAGTTCACCAGACGGTCGTGTAAGGCCTGGATATCGTAAGCCGTTTGGCTAAGGCGATCTAACTCGTCAGTGCTGCGGTTCTGATCGGCGGCGGGATTAGGGCTGAGGTCACTGCGAGTATCAGCACCTGAAACCTGATTAGATTGGCCCATTTCCGGTTGAGTAGCCATGACGATTCCTGAATTATGTTGCTCCAGTATATAAATTCACTAGAGGAATGGCCTGCTACGGATAGACGGTTCTAAATCCCTAACAACGCAACGGATTGAGAACCGTGCCGCGTCGATGACCTAAGCCCTACACTTTGGGCACTGCGCTTGAGCCGTCGAGGCTGGCTATTTCTTGGACACAGTGAGTTGCGTCCCTCGCAATCCGGCTCAACCTTTTCGCGAATTGCGATGCGTAACGTAACCCGACGATTAAAGTCAGCTTGATTTAAATCAAGCTGGCCCAGTTCTGGAAGCTAAGCAGCCTCCTCTAGCATGGGTGCAACCCTCACAGAACCTAGGGCAAAGATCATGTCTACAAAATTTCGCCAGCAGCTACGGCAAGAAGCTGAACAGTGGTGGAAGGACGGCTGGATTGATGCAGCATTGTATCAACGGCTGTCGGATCGCTACCAGTTTAAGGAGATTGAACCATCAGCGAGCGGTCGGTTTGTGGCCATTTTGTTGGGGCTAGGGGGCGTGCTGCTGGGGCTGGGGGTCATCACCTTTGTTGCCGCCAACTGGCAGGCCTGGCCTCGGTCATTTCGAGTGATGCTGCTCATGGCTGTGTTCATTAGCGTCAATGCTGGCGGCTTTTACCTATGGCGGCGTCCTGCCCACGAGCCAGGTTTACAGCGGCTGGGGCACGGGCTTCTCCTGACGGGCGGCCTGGTACTCGGGGCGAATATGGCATTGATGTCCCAAATGTTTCACCAAAGCGGTGAAGCCTACGAGCTGTATTTTGTTTGGGGCCTGGGCGTCGCCTTGATGGCCTACAGTTTGCGATTGGTCTCCCTCGGATGCCTAGCCTGGGGCCTGTTGGCGATCGGGTACAGCAACTGGTGGCTCACAGACTTATTTTCATCTCAGGTGGGTTGGGTCGCCACGGCCATGGGCTTTATGG
>JBCBOC010000823.1:0-1636 GCA_039821475.1 Cyanobacteria bacterium J06632_22
CACTGCAATTTTCCCGCCATCCAATTTCTTGTTATCCAACACCACCCACAAGACTAGGTAATCTTCAGCATCTGATTACCGCCCCGCTGAAACTCATACTCCACTGTTGCCACCACCGCCTGCCGCCCAAACGCAGCCAACTGAGTCATAATCTCATCCAACCAAGGCGACGTCTCCCCGGACACTGTTAACAGTGGAAAAATACGCACCTCCCGCGCCACTCGGCACAGCTCCGCCATGGCCTGAAGATGAAAGTCTCGCCCTAACTGCTTAGAATAGGCCAATAAAAAATGACTACTCAAGGCTAGGTCAAACTGGTCATCAGCAAACGGTAGGTCTAAAACAGTCCCCTCAATGTAGCGTCCCGCTAGCTTGCCTGTGGGCAGGTCTGCCAAAAACCGCTGCATTGCATCCATGCGAACCGTTTCCAGCCCGTCTGGGTCCGCGATTGATTGCCAAATGTAAGCCTCTGCCTTGTCTCGAACCTGGGGCATAATCAGGTCCCTGGCCGCATCAATACGAGGGGCAATCGCTGCGGCGCTAAAGGCATAAATCGGGTCGCAGGCCGTCACCGAGTACCCCAACGCGTTTGCTTCCGCCGTAAAGCTGGCGGGGCCACCCCCACAGTCGAGAATGCGTTTCTGTAGGTCGGCCTGGCTCAGAGCAAACATACTGATATATTCCGCCAGACATCGCCCCCAGGGCACCACCTGCTCCAGCGTAATGCCCATTAGCTGTCACCCCCTGCTGCACCAGGGATCCAGCGCATCAACTGAACCTGGGTAATGAGCTGGAAACCAAACTTGCGGTAAAACGGCATCATTTCTGGCAAGCAGTTTAGGTCAACATGCTCTACCTGCTGTAGCTGCGGGTGAGTCACCACCGCGTCCATTAACCGTCGTCCCAGCCCTTGCCCCTGATAGTCCACGGCCACCATCACGTCGTAAACCGTTGCTCGATAGACGCCATCCGACAGCAGCCGACAAAAGGCCACTAGGCGCTGGGTATCGGCTTCCTGAAATCCAATCACCAGACTGGTGTGCGCCAACATCTGCTCTAGGTCTGTTCGCTGACGATGCCGTCCCCACCATGCCGTCTGCCGATAGAGCTGAAGCAACTCATCAACGTGATGATCGGTAAGCCGATCAATAGATTCCAGATTAAAATCAACCACCCTCTTGTGCTCCAAAAACCGGGCTTAAACCGCCAGCTCTCCCCGCAAGGTCGTCACCGCCTGCCCGCTAATAAAGACGCAGTGATCGTCCGTCCACAGCTTTAGCACACCGCTGCGGACGGACGCCTGATAGGCCATCATTTCGGTTTTACCCAGCCGTTCTGCCCAGTAGGGCACCAGGGCGCAGTGGGCCGAGCCCGTGACCGGATCTTCAGGGATGCCAAAGGCCGGCGCAAAAAACCGAGAGACAAAGTCGTACTCATCACGGTTAGCCGGGGCCGTGACAATAACGCCCCGGGCCTGGAGTTTTGCCATTTCCACAAAGTTGGGCTGCAGCGCTTCTACCGCAGCCTGAGACTTCAAAACAATTAGATAATCTGAGTCATTCCGCATGACCTGATGAATATCGGCCTTGTTAAGAGCCGCAATCAGGTGGGGCATAACGGTGGCCGGACGAGCGGG
>JBCBOC010000653.1:0-2906 GCA_039821475.1 Cyanobacteria bacterium J06632_22
AGGCGACGGTCGGGTCATGCCCATTGCCGACGTTCTAGAACTGATTGACCTGGCCATGGGTCGCGTCCGCCGAGACCCCGCCACCGCCGTCTGGACCCAGGTTGAGGAAGCGCCACCAGAAGAGCAGGCCAGCAGCAAGTCTGAGCCGACGGTTCTGATTGTGGACGACTCAATTACGGTGCGCGAGCTACTGTCTATGAGCTTCAACAAAGTTGGCTATCGGGTCGAACAGGCCCGCGATGGCCAAGAAGCCTGGGAGAAAATGCGGGCGGGCTTACCTTGCGACCTAGTCTTCTGCGATATTGAAATGCCCCGCATGGATGGCTTAGAGCTACTGTCTCGCATGCAAAAGGACAACGCTCTCAAGCGCATTCCCATTGCCATGCTGACCTCTCGAGGGGCCGACCGACACCGGCAAATGGCGGTCGACCTAGGCGCTAGCGGCTACTTCACAAAGCCCTATCTTGAAGAAGCACTCCTGGACGCCGCCCAGAAGATGCTAAACGGCGAAAGCATGGTCAAATAGCACCTTGCTGACAGCACTGTGTTGACTGCGGCAGACACAGGGCAACCCGCCACCTGTAGCGACTACAATAAAACGCCAGCCCTGACCTCGGCTGGCGTTTTGCGTTTCTATCAGAAACAGCGCTAGGATCTGGTAGCAGAGACGTTTTGATTCAATCACAGCATGGTAGTTGCAGCGCCCGCTAACCGATGGCAGCCTGTCATTCAGGCTTTTGAGACGGCACTCGGTGCAGACCAAGTGGTGCGTCGAAAGGAAGAACTTCTCGTCTATGAATGTGATGGTCTGACCAGCTACCGCCAACGACCTGCGGTTGTGGTGCTCCCCAGAACAACGGCGGAAGTTGCAGCTGCGGTCAGAGTTTGCAACGACTATGAAGTGCCCTTTGTCACCCGCGGAGCTGGGACAGGTCTTTCCGGTGGGGCACTCCCCATCGAAGACAGCGTGCTGATTGTGACGGCCTGCATGCGGCAGATTCTAAAAACTGACCTAGATAACCAAATCGTCGTTGTCCAGCCCGGTGTTATTAATAGCTGGGTTACACAGGCCGTCAGCGGAGCGGGTTTTTACTACGCCCCCGATCCCTCCAGCCAGTCGGTCTGCTCCATTGGCGGCAACATTGCAGAAAACTCGGGTGGTGTTCATTGTCTAAAGTACGGTGTCACGACCAATCATGTGCTGGGGTTAAAGCTGGTGACACCCACAGGCGACATTATTGATACCGGTGGCCCCATCAGCGAGATGCCGGGCTATGACCTGACGGGGCTACTGGTCGGTTCCGAGGGCACATTGGGAATTGCCACAGAAATTACGCTCCGCATCCTAAAATCGCCAGAAACCGTTCGGGTACTACTGGCCGACTTCACCAGTGTTGAAGCCGCTGGTGCCACCGTATCCGACATCATTAGTACCGGCATCATCCCTGCGGGGATGGAAATGATGGATAACTTCAGCATTAATGCTGTAGAAGACGTGGTGGCTCTGGAATGCTATCCACGCGACGCAACAGCTATCTTACTTGTGGAGGTTGATGGCTCTCCTGCGGAGGTAGACGCTAGCACCCACCGCATCGAATCGCTGTGCTATCAAAACGGGGCACGCAGCGTTGCCTCTGCCACCGATGCCGAAGACCGTGCTCGATTATGGAAAGGGCGTAAGGCGGCCTTTGCGGCCATGGGCAAACTCAGCCCTGACTACTATGTACAGGATGGTGTTATCCCTCGTACACAGTTGCCACGGGTCCTTAGAGAAATCGAAGCCTTAGGGGAACAGCATGGCTATCGGGTCGCCAACGTCTTTCATGCTGGGGACGGTAACTTACATCCTCTGATTCTCTATAACAATAATGTCCCAGGTCAGCTTGAAGCCGTTGAGGCTTTGGGTGGGGATATTCTCAAGCTCTGTATCGAGGCGGGCGGCAGTATTTCTGGAGAGCACGGTATCGGTGCAGACAAGCGCTGCTATATGCCGAATATGTTTACTCCCCCTGACCTCGAAACGATGCAGCGCGTGAGAGCATCCTTCAATCCGTCAGGACTGGCGAACCCCACAAAAATTTTTCCGAGTCCCCGGACCTGTGGCGAATCCGCATCCAGTCATTTTTCTATGCCTGGTATAGAAATTATTTAGGAACTTCCTAAAATTCGTATCACCCTACACATACACCGCTAATTTTGCCTTGTCTGACGCTCAAAAATAGTTGCAGGTAAAACCTTCTTCCGTAGAATTGGCGAGCATTTCAGGCTTTCGCTCGAAGAAATACAGAGCCCGTGGGGTGACGTGTCACACAATTTTCTGTGTTTTGGCTGAGTGTTCGGCAGTCTGATTAGGGCAACTTAGCAATAGAGTGAAACTCAAGCTGCTCAAGGCTTTGACAGGCTCTCACCCGTTTCTAACTACAGTGATAGGTGCCTGTTTCAGAGTGGGTAGCTTAGTTACCAGGAGCTAAGACGCTACGAACCCCGAACATCAAGGAGACACCTTTAGCAATGAACACTTCTTTCAAGTCAAGACTTCTACAACACTTCCTCAAGGTCAAGCAAAACAAGTCCGGCGGTTTCACTCTGATTGAACTGCTGGTTGTTATCATCATCATCGGCATTCTGGCTGCGATCGCGCTCCCCTCCTTCCTGAACCAGGCCAACAAAGCAAAAGAGTCTGAAGCCAAGACCTACGTTGGCTCCATGAACCGCGCTCAGCAGGCTTACCTGCTAGAGAAAGGTGAAATGGCCGACCAAGGGAGCTTTGGTAAGCTGGGCTTGGGTATCGCCAGCGACACTCAAAACTATCAGTACCGCATCGACAAGGCAACTGGTGGTACAGGCTCTGAGGTAACTAACCAAGCTCAGCCCAGTGTCAACACTGTGCGGGCATACATCGGTGG
>JBCBOC010000186.1:0-6872 GCA_039821475.1 Cyanobacteria bacterium J06632_22
CCCGCGTAACTAGCGTTTTAACCAGCGTTGCAATCACCCAGGCAACCCCCAACAGCAGTGCCGCTGCGGCGAGGCGGGGCAAGAATTCCATAATGGTTGACAGCAGGTCGTTCAGAGGCTCAGAAACGACCGTCAGATCAAGCGCATTAAGAACAGCAACCAGCGTGAAGAGAATAACCAGCCAGAAAATGGCGGTACTACCCCATTTTGCTGTGGGAATGTCATCGTCAGACCGACCACTCACCCAGCCTGCGATCTTTTCATCGAGCTGAGTTTTGTTGAGTAGACTGCCAACAATCCAGGAGGCAATAAAGGCAATCACGATGCCGATGGCTAAGATTGCCAGCGCGCCCAACAGCGTCGGGATGAAACTGACAATATCGGCGCTAAAGGAAGTTTTGAGGTCTGAGAGCGAGTCCACCTGGGCAAGCAAGGGTGCGAGTCCGGGGGCAGACCCACCAGACCTGAATATCAGGTCGTAGGTTTGAGTCATCTTTGTGGGGCCTGTTGAACCAAGTAAACATCAGTGCGGCACCACGTAAGTGAGGTGCCCGATGCAAGGAGCAGTATTCAATAGAGTACAGTGTTTCGTGATTTTTCTTAGGTACACGCACTACCAACGCTAGTCTTTAGGCTAATTTCCCAGTAATTCTGCTGAGAACTCGAATTTCCTGGTGCTATCCGCTGTTTTATATTTTTGTTTCAAAAATCAAAATATGGCAGCAAAGGCGTTCCTATGGCAATCCGAGCAACAAAAGTAAGATGCCAGCGCCTATAGGCGCTGGCATCTTACCGGAGTTAGAGAAACAATAATGCGGGGTTTGGCGGGGCTCAATCCTCGAAGCTCACCTCGAAGCTCACCTCGGAGCTTAATCTTCGGGGTCGCTAACCGCCTCAGATGCTGAGGAAGGACTACTCTCCGTCGCGGCTGTGGTTACATCGACATCCGCGGCTGTCTCTGGGACCGCGCCAGTTTCTTGGCCGGGCTCTTCGCCGGCCCCATCCTCCTCCGCGTCAAGATCGTCAGCCGGGGCTTGGGGCACAATCGCCACTGCTGCGATCGCATCATCATCGTCTAGACGTTGAAGTTGCACCCCCGTTGCCATGCGCGACTGCACTGAGATGGCGCATATCGCCTGACGGATAATGATTCCCCGGGCAGTCACTAGCATCAGCTCTTCGTCCGAATTCACGACCCTTAGCGCGACCAGTTCGTCCCCTTCTTTGCGGAACTTCATCCCCACGAGCCCCATGCCAGCTCGGTTCTGCTTGCGGAAGTTACTAACCGGCACCCGCTTGCCCAAGCCACTGGCGCCGATGACCAGGACCCAAGGGCCGTCGTCACAGTCATCTGTCGTGCTAACCTCGTCCTCCAGTTCGTTATCAGACTCAGCATCGGGTGCATCGGGTACCGCGGCGGTGACCTGCGCAGACAATATATCCATGCTGATCAGCGTATCGTCACCCCGCAGAGACATGGCTCGAACCCCGCGAGTAGACCGCCCTAGCGGTCTGAGCTGGTCATGGCTAGCTTGAAAGTGAATGGTCATGCCCTGGCGAGAGCCAATTAAAATGCCATCTTCCGGACGGGCCAGGCGCACCCAACGCAGCTGATCCCCGTCTTCGAGCACGATGGCCTTGAGACCATTGGCCCGAATATTACTGAAAGCAGATAGGGCCGTCTTCTTAATAAAGCCGCCCATCGTCAGCATCACCAGATAGTCATCTTCGGTAAAGTCGCTCACCCCCAGCACCGATGTCACCTTTTCTTCTCGAGGAATCGGTAGCATCTGGACAATCGGGTTGCCCCGGGCCACGCGAGAGCCTTCAGGCACCTGATAGGCCCGCAAGGAATAGGCCACGCCTCGATCGGTAAAGAAGAGAACATGATCGTGGGTACAGCAGGTGATGAAATGCTCGATGGCATCGTCATCCTTCATGCGGGTTCCGGACTTGCCCCGCGTCGCCCGGTTCTGCGCCTCAAAGATGTCCACGGACATGCGCTTGATGTACCCCTGCTCGGTCACCAAAATGACCACCTGCTCGTTGGCAATCAGCGAAATATCAGTAATGTCGTCTTCGGCAGCCTCAATCTGAGTGCGACGCTCGTTAGCGTGGTTGCTACGTAGGGTTTCTAACTCCGTTTGGATGATTTCTAACACCCGTTCCCGCCGAGCCAAAATATCTTGCAGGTCGGTAATCTTGGCCTGCAGGTCCTCGTGCTCCTTCTGGATTTTCTCTGCTTCCAACGCCGTCAGCCGCCGCAGCTGCATTTGCAAAATGGCGTCGGCCTGCACATCAGACAATCCATAGGACTCAATCAGCTCGGTCTTTGCAGTGGCCGTATCGGCAGCACTACGAATCAGGGCAATAATTTCGTCGAGATTCGCCAAGGCAATCAGATAGCCCTGCAGGATATGGTCTCGCTCCTCAGCCTTACGTAATTCGTAGCGGGTACGGCGTTCAATGGTCTCGATCCGGAAATCGAGGAAGACATCCAAGAACTCTCGCAGGCCTAGCAGCTGAGGCTCGCCGTTGACCAAGGCCAGCATATTGACGCCGAAATTATTTTGCAGCGGCGTCTGCTTGTAGAGATTATTGAGCACCACCATGGGATAAGCATCGCGCTTGAGCTCGATGACGATGCGCATACCGTCGCGATCGCTTTCGTCGCGAATATCAGAAATCCCCTCCAGTCGCCGCTCATTGACCATCTCGGCAATTCTTTCGATCATGCCTGCCTTATTGGTCTGGTAAGGCAGCTCAGTGATGATGATGGCTTCGCGGTCGGGGCGGCCCCGCTGCTCGATGGTTTCAATATCGGCAACGCCGCGCATTGTAACCGAGCCGCGACCCGTCAAGTAGGCATCACGAATGCCATTACTGCCGATAATCAGGCCACCTGTGGGAAAATCTGGCCCAGGGACGTACTGCATCAGCTCAGTGCTGGTGAGTTCAGGATTTTCGATTAGGGCAACAACCGCGTTAATGAGTTCCCCCAAGTTGTGGGGGGGAATGTTGGTGGCCATGCCCACGGCAATGCCGGAGGAGCCGTTGAGCAGGAGCTGCGGCACTCGGGCCGGCATAACAACGGGCTCTTGCTGAGAACCGTCGAAGTTATCGGCAAAGTCAACCGTCTCAGACTCAATGTCCGCCAGCAGTGCGTCACCGGTCAGCGATTGGAGGCGACTTTCGGTATATCGCATGGCGGCGGGCGGGTCATTATCCACCGAGCCGAAGTTACCGTGCCCGTCGATCAGGGGCGCCCGCATGGAGAAATCCTGCGCCATCCGCACCAGCGCATCGTAAACCGCCGTATCGCCATGGGGGTGATACTTACCCAATACTTCACCGACAACACGAGCGCACTTACGAAAGGGGCGATCCGCCGTCAACCCCAGCTCGTGCATGGCGTAGAGAATGCGCCGATGAACCGGCTTGAGGCCGTCCCTGGCATCCGGAAGGGCGCGCCCCACAATAACGCTCATGGCGTATTCCAGGTAAGACCGGGACATCTCGTTGCGTAGGTCAGTGGGAACGATCCGGTCTTGTGGGCTACTCATACGATAGAAAACTCCAGGCAGCTAAGAGAAAGCGAAACAGATTGCAATTTTTGGGGTGTCAGCCGCATCGCAGCGATCCAGTTTACGAACAGCCAGTGTGCAACCATAACAGACCCCCGTAACTTCCAACCAAACCCTGCACAACTGGCTGATGAATCGTGTGACACCATTAGAGCTAGCGCAACGACAAAAAGCCCACCCATTTAGACCACTCAGTCCCCGCAACCCGAGAATCACAACAACGCTCTTCCCGCTCAGGAAGTCGGCACTCAGAACGCTGACGTAAACCCCAGAATGTTGTTACAAAAATAAACAAATCGAAGACTAAACGGAGTGATTGTATTCACTGGGTCATGGTGTATTGGCGTTCGGCTTTTAGATTTCTTTTGGGCTTTGACAAATGTGTTTTGAAAAGCGTACTCGATGCGATGTTTTGCATTGTGACCGAGTCGGTTTTCGACAGTGATTGATGATAGAGAAATTTAACGTGATGAGAGTTGAGCTTATGACGGTGATCAACGTCATAATATCTGCCTGCCAAAGGGTTACGCCGTAGATAAAAGACCTAGTTCGGGCAAGCTGGCGAGAACGCTACTGTTAAAAAAATCTGTAAAAGGGTGGTTTCAAGGCTGATTTTGTTGCCGCTGACCAATCGGGGACGATGAACTGGCGAATCATTTGAGCAAATGAACTTGCTCAGGTGACTTGCTCATGTGAATATTGCGCTGGTTATTTGTAAGCTGGTTATTTGTAATTAGGGCATGGATTATTTTACCACATTCCTGTATTTTCATGGCCCCTACTGATAGCCTAGGGACAGTCCCCTAGCGTCGGTTTATACTCCCCATGACATCAGCGTTTCCGGTGATCTACTCGGACGTGTTTTTAAGCCACGATACGGGGCCAGGGCACCCTGAAAATGCAGGACGATTGCAGGCGGTGATAACAGCACTGAGATCGCACCCCCAAGCCGACCGATTGGACTGGTGCTCCCCTTCACAAAGAGATGTGGCTGACTGGATTAAGTCCGTTCACCATCCGCAATACGTGCAGGCCCTGGAAAGCTTTGCTCAGCGGGGGGGCGGTCAGCTAGATGCCGACACCATCGTCTCGCCGAATAGTTACAAAGCAGCGGTTACAGCAGTGGCAGCTTGGTTAGATGGCGTTGACACCGTCCTCAACCGTGAGGCCCCGGCATTGGCGTTAGTTCGTCCACCGGGACACCACGCCGAGCACGATCGGGGGATGGGGTTTTGCCTATTGAGTAATGCTGCCATCGCGGCTCACTATGGGCTCCGTCGACCAGCGGTTCAGCGCGTCGCTATTTTTGACTGGGATGTGCACCACGGTAACGGCACCCAGGCGCTTGTTAGCAACAACCCAGATATCTTTTACTGTTCGTTACACCAATCGCCAGCCTATCCTGGAACGGGGGCTACCAGAGAGGTTGGCCGTCACAATAACATTCTCAATATACCGATGCCGCCCGCCAGTACCTGGCGCGATTACGAAGTCCCTTTTTTTGAAGAGATCTTGCCACGGTTACAAGCTTTTTCTCCGGATCTGTTGCTGGTTAGCGCTGGCTACGACGCCAATGCGACCGATCCACTGGCGAGTATTCAGCTTGTGCCTGCCGACTACGGCACTATGACGCGCGCCTGTCTAACCATTACCCCGCGGACGTTATTTGGCCTAGAGGGGGGCTACGACTATGTCAGCCTGAGTCAGTCGGTCATAGAAACGGTCTTAGCCTGCCTAAATCATCGAAACCCTGACGGAGAAGTGCTGCAAGCTGGGTAACCCAGGGGGCATGCCACCGTTCTGGATGTGGCTCAGATTTAAGCATCTCTAGGTACCCGCCATGCCGCTGTCCCCCGTACAGGTCGTCCACTTAGTTGAGGCGTTACCGCTGTTCCAAGACCTCTTCGGTGTGCCAGAGTCAACCCTAGAGCTACGGGCTCGAGTGGGGGCACTACTCAACATCATCGACGGGATCACTGTCGCCCCCTTTGAAGTTGAAACCACTATTGACCAGGTGATTGCAGCGGTACAGGCGCGCGCTGAAACCGAGACAGGCCGTTGGGTTAAAACTGCCCGGCAGTGGCTGCGCCAACAGTCCGATACGCTCACTGGGGTAGTCAGTGCCTATGTCCAGACCTACGCTCGGCGCATTGAGTCGTCGGAACTTGTGGCCGTCGCCACCACCTCAGTGGCCATCCTCAGCGATGGCAAACTGAGCCCCTCGGAAGGACGACAGCTTACCCAACAGCTGATCCAGTCTTTTGAGCTAGACAAGGCGCTCCGTCAGGCCGTATCGCCATCGGTGTTAGCCCTAGCCAAACGGGTGGCCCAGTACCGCAGCAAGGCCGATATTGAGGCCGATATCCTGTCCATTGCCCAGTCTTACCTGCAAAAATTTGGGGGTTTGCTCACGCCAGAATTGATGAAGCAGGTGATTCAAAAAGGCACGTTGAACCTTAGCCCCGAGACCTTACTCTCGGGAGACTGGGAGGACCTGGGGGGGTTAGATAACGTAGCTCGGACCTTTGTCTTCAAAATGCAGCTCCTAGAGGCGGACCCGCTCACGTCTAAAACGGCTGAAGAGATTGCCGATCAGGTGCATGAAGCCGTTGAGCGCTTTAACCGCAGCAATAACGCTATTGATCTGACCTCACCCGCCGCCGATGACGACGATCTGTCCTTAAGCAGCGTTCTACAGCCGCGGCATCCGAACTGATCCCCAAGCGCAGCAATGTCCACCCCCTCAGCATCCTGTCCGCCCATCTTTAAACCGCTTGAAGAATAATCAAGCCCTAGTTTTTTCAACAATTAGCAACAAAATCGATCATTCTTAACAAAAGGATAGAGAAATGCGTTTGGGCACTGTTGCGATCGCGATCCAAAACTGCATACCGTTCACCGAAAGCGGTTCAGCCTGATGAGTTGGGTTAATCAGCAAAAAACTTTTTTCCCTTTTGTTCCATATTATAGAAATAGTAATCAAGAAATGTGATTTCAAAATCAAAAACCCTTTCTCGGCAGGCATGATGGGCGGGTGGATGCAAAGGGCCAAATACAGAATGATTACGGCTTATTAAGGGGTTATACGTTTCTGCTCAAGCTTCCAAAAGGCGCGGCAGTTTTCCATAATTCATGCATCCACCCTAGACACCCACCTCAGGAGAACAATCCGTGAAACTCTCTGTTTACGGTAAAGGGGGAATCGGCAAGTCCACCACCAGTTGCAACATTTCAGTGGCGCTGGCAAAGCGAGGCAAAAAAGTCCTGCAAATCGGCTGTGATCCAAAG
>JBCBOC010000694.1:0-2680 GCA_039821475.1 Cyanobacteria bacterium J06632_22
CTTTTTTGAGTATGACCTTTCTTGGGTATGAATTCTATCGGACCTTTCGGCGTTTGAACATTGACGGCAAAGCCAGGTAGTCGCCTCCCAAGGGGACAGATTTCTGCACCGAACATTGCCCCCGGAATCACCGAAAGGAATTGTGTATCATAATCAATCCCAAGTTATTGCCCAGCGCGTTTCTCACGGCGCGTTTCTACAGATAGATCCATGTCTAAGCTCTCAAAGATTGCAGCTGCAACCCTTGTAAACAAGAGCAAACGCCGTTGGCCTCGAGGGAAGCGCTTCATTACCCTCACAACTGGCCTCATCGCGGGATTAACCACCGGGCTAGCAACCGCATTTGTCGCTACGCCTGCCGAGGCTGCTGACAATATTCGTTTTCGCTACGGGATATACGAGCTAACCATTACCCGAGAAGAGCTAGAAACCTTTGCAGAGACCGGAGAGGCCGAAGGCGGATTAGCAACCGTCCTCTCCAGGCTCAGTCCAAAAATCCAGGAACAACTGCAGGGTGCGTTGAACGGCCAGTACGACCTTGACCCAGTGCTAGCCAACCGATTTTCCTACACCAGCTCGGGTGAACAGTTGCTCACCGAAATTGGCAACCTGGTTCAAACCGAATCGGGGCAAAATGGCGCGATCGCACTCCGCTCTGCCCTCACCTTGGCAGCAGCAGAGCCCGAGGGCGTCACCATGCTCAACTTCTTAGAGCACTTTCCTACCGACATCGAGCTCAACATCTCTCAGCTACTGTCTTTCGCAGAAGAAATGGGCTCGCTATTGGGCGGCACTCAGCAGGTGGTGGACGGCTTCGCAACCGAGACAGCAGAAATCGCAGCCACCCAACCCAGCGTCAACTTCGACGCCCTCCCCGATCCGCGCCAGCCAGGCAACTATAGCTACACCGTGCAGACCCTCACCCTGTACGACGAAGCACGCGATCGCACCCTCGTCACCGACCTCTACACGCCAGATTTAACCTCGTCTACGTCCAAAGCACCCGTAATTATCATCTCCAACGGCTTGGGGGCACGGCGCGATCGCTTTATAGAACTCGCTCAGCACTTGGTTTCCCATGGCTTTGCCGTCGCCATTCCCGATCATCCAGGGAGTGATCGTGAACGCCTCAGCGACTTTTACAACGGCCTCGAATCAGAAAACTTCGAGCCCGAAGAATTTCTCGACCGCCCCCAAGACGTTAGCTTTGTGCTCGACGAGCTAACCCGGCGCAACGCAACTGAATTTAACGACCAGCTCAACCCAGACCAAGCAGGCATTTTTGGCTATTCATTTGGCGGCACCACAGCCCTTGCCGTCGCGGGCGCAGAAATCGACCGTGCCCACCTACAAGAATCCTGCGAGACCCGCTCCAGCCTGTTCAACATTTCACTGCTGTATCAGTGCAGAGCATTGGAATTGGATGAAGGCGCGATCGCATCCACTCCCCTCCAAGACGACCGCATCAAAGCCACCTACGTCTTCGTTCCCTTTTCCCGTAGTCTCTACGGCCCCGAAGGCATTGCCCAGGTAGAAGGCCCGCTCCTCTGGGAAGCCACCGACAAAGACATCCTCACGCCTTTAGTGGTCGAACAGCTCCCCGCCTTCTCCTGGCTCACTGGGTCTCCTCAGTTCAACCCAGAATCTGACGACTTCCTCTCCCCCAACACCCCAACACCCAATACCCTATCCCCCCAATCTCCAGACCGCTATCTCGCCATTACCAGCGGCCTCCCCCATGCCCGTGTCACCTTCGAAGTGCTTAGCCGCCTCACCGATCAAGCGGCCACCGACTGGGACAGCATCCGCCTCATTGCAGACAGCTATCACCAATCCCTCACGGCTGCCTTTTTTCAGGTTCACTTGGCCAATGACGAAACCTATCGGCCCTACCTCCAGGCTCGCGGCGCACAGTTCTTGACTCAGGAGCCCTACACGCTTACTTGGCAGACGCCACAGCCTTAATGCATTCAGCTGTCAGCGCGATCACACCAGATTCGTAAAACCCAGACGCTTCAGCGCTGGCACACTCGTCAATCACTTTCACTAAGGCAGGTTCGACGCCCTGCAAAAGATCCTGCTGAACTGCCACCACCGCGGCTTTTTCATAGCTGGTAAACAACCAGTCATGCTGCTCCAGGTATGACGGTGCTGTGAAATCCTCTGCCACAATCCAAATATCCACTCCGTACTTACCGATAAAGGCCTCCACCGCCGACAGGTCTGGGCTGTACTGCGCAGCTAACAAATCAATCGCTCTCTGAAGCATCTCCCCATAGAACTCAACGTGATACGGCAGCGCAAATTCATCCCCCGTCAACACAGACCGTTGGACAAAGGCTGGAATATTGTCGTTCACTTCTGTTAGTAAAGACGCTATCAGTGTGTTCTTTGGCGTTTTCTCCAGGTAGCTATAAATGCTTTCTGGCTTGCCCACTTGCCAACTTTGTCCATGCAAAAAGAGCTGGGGGATAGCTGGGGTGATGAGGACTGCGATCGCAAACCCCACACTCGCTACCACTCGCACAAAGTCCAACCCACTCCACTCCCCCCATTGCCGCCACTGCCACTGTAGCCAACCCACCCAGCGCTCCATCACCAGCGTCAGCATCACACCCGTCGCTAGCACCAGCACAAACCGCATACTGTAAAAGCTATAGCGACTGGGCAAAAAGAGAAC
>JBCBOC010000168.1:0-7091 GCA_039821475.1 Cyanobacteria bacterium J06632_22
ACTCGGTTACATATGAAACTTGCGATGTATAGCTACCGACACTATGCTTCTAAGAAAATGGCCCAATAGGCGTATTTTCTTCCAGGGTTAACCCAGCGCACCGTGTTGGGCCAAGTGCTGAGGACAATCTTGGCGCTCAAGTGCCTAGTGTTTGAGCTCAGTGGCCCGCCGTCGTGCACACCCCCCAAAAAGGGCCTCAAAAAAGGAACTTTGTGGCAACGGCTATAAGGTCCTGCTACTCGCTGGGTGGGATAGCGGTCACTCGCCGATCGGGATATTTGATCGAGAACGCATATTGACGAAAGGCCAGGTTCCTCAGGAATATGAATTGTCGATCATGATTTAAACATTCAAAGTATCTGTGGCTAAACGTTCGCTGGCCGGTATTGCAGGAATTGTTGCGATCGCAACCCTAATCAGCAAGCTTTTTGGCCTCATCCGTCAGCAAGTCATTGCGGCGGCCTTTTCCATTGGCCCCGTGGCCGATGCCTACGGTTTGGCCTACGTCATTCCAGGCTTTTTAATGGTGCTCCTGGGCGGCATTAATGGCCCCTTTCACAGCGCTATCGTTAGCGTCGTTGCCCGACGGAAAAAATCAGACATTGCACCGCTAGTAGAAACCATCACCACCATTGTGGGATTGGGTCTATTGGTGCTGACGGTGCTCGTGATTTTATTTGCGGGACCAATTGTTGATGTGCTGGGGCGCGGGTTTAGCGCCACGGAACTGGGGCTAGAAAGCCGTGCCATTGCCATCACGCAGCTTCGAATTATGGCGCCTATGGCACTGTTTGCAGGGCTCATCGGCATTGGCTTTGGCACCCTGAACGCGGCTGACCAATATTGGCTGCCCTCCGTCAGCCCCCTCTTTTCCAGTGTCAGTATCGTGGCGGCCCTTGGCGTCCTGTACCTGGTATTGGGGGGCAATATGGCCGACCCACGCTACGCCATAACCGGCGGCATCGCCCTAGCGGTGGGCACGCTAGTGGGTGCAGTGCTGCAGTGGTTGGTGCAGGTGCCCGTCCTATGGCGCTCGGGACTGGGACGACCGCGACTGCGCTTTGACCTCCAGGATCAGGGGGTGCGGGCAGTGATGAAGGTGATGGGTCCGGCCACCTTCTCCTCCGGCATGATGCAGATCAATGTCTACACCGATCTGATTTTTGCTGCCTTTATTCCCGGCACGCTGGCCGCCTTAAACTATGCCAATCTGCTGATTCAAATGCCCCTGGGCATCATTTCCAACGTGATTTTGGTGCCCTATTTGCCGGTGTTTGCCCGGTTGGCGGATCCCAGCAACTGGCCCGAGCTGAAGCAGCGCATCCGCCAGAGTTTATTGCTCACTGCGCTGACCATGCTGCCCCTGAGTGCCCTGTTTGTCACCCTAGCCCTGCCTATGGTGCGGGTGGTGTACGAGCGTGGCGCCTTTGATGCGGATGCATCGCGATTTGTCACCTCAGTGCTGATTGCCTACGGCACGGGCATGTTTGTATATCTGGGACGCGATGTCCTGGTGCGGGTGTTTTATGCCCTGGGCGATGGGGATACCCCTTTCCGCATCAGCGTGGTCAACATCTTTCTCAATGCCCTGTTTGATTTTATTTTGATCAACTGGCTGGGGGCCCCTGGACTGGTGCTGGCCACGGTAGCTGTCAATATTTTCTCCATGGTGGCGCTGCTGGTGCTGCTGGCTCGCAAGCTTAATGGGATCCCATGGCTGGACTGGGGCCAGGCGGTAGGCCTCATTTTTGCCGCCAGTCTGGTCGCTGGAGGGGCGGCTCGGGGCGCGCGAATGGGGTTAGAACTGCTGGTGGGCACGGAAGGCTTTTTTGCGAATGCCATCATTCTGTGCGGTGCCGGTCTTGTGGGTGTGGCCGTGTTTGCCAGCGGTGCGATCGCACTCCGCATTCCCGAAGCCACGCTGCTGATCAACCGCCTCAAGCAAAAAGTTTTGAGACGATAGGCTACTGGCCATCGGCATACCGACAGCGGTTCCTACAGAGCGGCCTACTCCGTAATTACCCGGATCCAACCTCGATAAAATCCCACCCATATCCTCAGCAAACTTGCGCTATCCCGCTGACGCGGTTTTGCCAGGATAACGGGCATCTTAATGAATGGCGCTCTACCTTCTGGTCAATGCATAGGGCATTGGTTACAATCCACCGCCTCCGCCACGGGCAGACCCACCGTCTGAACATGGTCCCAGGTTCGGTATTTAACTGGTGCTTTGTAAAGCTGCTGTAATTGACGATACGCCGACTGTGTTCCCCAGCAAGTGTTTTTTCTATCTTCACGGATTTGTAGCTACACCGCTGGAAGAGCAAGTAAGCCCGCTCCACGCCCGTTCAAATCCTTAGCGCATGACTACCGTCCTGGTTGTAGACGATCAGCTCACGGCTCGAAAGCTGGTTGGCGATATTCTCCATTCCATTGGCTTCTATGTGATTGAAGCCACCACGGGGGATGAGGCCATTTGGCATGCCCACAAAAAGCAGCCGGACCTGATCCTCTGCGACATCGAAATGCCGGATATTAATGGCTTCGATGTGCTCACTGCCCTGCGGCAGAACGCGTCCACCGCGACGATTCCCTTCATCTTTTTGACGGCCAAGTCTGACAAGCGCGACCAGCGCCAGGGCATGGAACTGGGTGCCGATGACTATTTGACCAAGCCCTTTAGCGCCGAGGAACTCATTGGTGCCCTGAAGGGGCAACTGGCAAAGCAGCTATCCTACCGCCGCAAATCTAGCCGCGTCCTGGAACAGCTCCATCGGGGGCTGACCAGCACCCTACCCCATGAGCTTCGCACACCCCTGCACGGCATCATGGGTATGGCTCAGCTGCTCTCAATGGAGCTGATTGCCCACAACCCCAACGAAGTGCTGGAGATGTCGGGTCAGATCCTGAAATCGGCAGAGCGGCTAGAGCGCATGATTGAAAATCTGCTGCTCTATGGTCAGCTCACCACCCGTGACCCTCAGCATGAGTACACCGAGCGGCTGACGGCAACGCAGATTTTATCGGTCAGTGATACGGTGGCTGGCGTGGCCCAGCAGGTGGCAAAACGACACAAGCGCCTTGAAGATTTACGCTTCGATATGCAAGGGCTTGAGATTGAGTTCAATGCCTTTACGCTCAAGAAAATCACCGAGGAACTGGTCGATAACGCCTTCAAGTTTTCGGAACCCGGCAAGACCGTTCACATTGCCACCCACGGAACCTCCGAGGAACTGGTGGTCGAAATTACCAACTACGGTCGCGGCATGACCGACGAACAGTGCGATCGCATCGCCGCATATCAGCAATTCGACCGCAACTACTACGAACAGCAGGGTCTGGGGCTCGGATTGGTGATTGCCCGCACCCTGGCCGAACTCAACCAAGGCCACTTCGAAATCCATAGTGTTGTCGACGAACAAACCACCGTCTCCGTCAGCCTGCCACTGGCTAACCCCAATTAGTTGTCCGGTCCACCGGCAAACAGCCCCATAGCAAACAGCCCCATATCAGACAGCCACAAAAACGCCACAGGCTTGTCACAGGGTTGTCACATCCCGTGTCTATTGTTGAGACGTAGCTCACTCTCCATAGACACCCTCGCAACAATGACACACCCGGTTCAACCCACTCCCCGGTCCTGGCGCACGGCTGCAACCAGCCTGATGGTCGGAGCCGGTATCGCCACCGCAGGCGGCTTCCTGGCCTGGTCGCCCAACTCCCCCATCAACGTGCGGGCCCTCGCCCAAACGGCAGACGCCCCAAGCCGTGACGTCCCTGGCCCCAATCTTGCCAATGCTAACTTCGTCACAGATGTGGTGAATGAAGTAGGCCCAGCCGTCGTTCGCATCAATGCGTCTCGCACCGTGAGCCAGCAGCTCCCGGAAGCCTTTAACGATCCCTTCTTTGGTGGACGCTTCAATAACCGGCCCCAGGAACGGACCGAACGCGGCGTTGGATCAGGCTTCATCATCAGTGAAGATGGCCGCATTATCACCAATGCCCACGTTGTAGACGGTGCCGACCGCGTCCAGGTCACCCTCAAGGACGGCCGCACCCTCGAAGGCGAGGTGATGGGCTCAGACCCCGTGACCGACGTGGCCGTGATCAAAGTCAACGCAAGTAATCTACCCACAGTTCCCCTGAGCGACTCAGACCAGATTCAGCCTGGCGAATGGGCCATTGCCATTGGTAATCCCCTAGGGTTGGACAACACCGTTACCGCAGGCATCATCAGCGGCGTCGGTCGGAGCAGTTCCCAGGTGGGTGTACCGGACAAACGGGTTGAGTTTATTCAAACCGACACCGCCATTAATCCTGGCAACTCCGGTGGGCCCTTGCTCAATGCCCGGGGTGAGGTCATCGGTGTCAACACCGCCATTATTCGTGGGGCTCAGGGCTTGGGCTTTGCCATTCCCATCAACACCGCTGAGCGCATTGCCACCGAACTGGCCGAAACAGGGACGGTCCAGCATCCCTACCTGGGTATCCAGATGGTCACCCTATCGCCAGCGGTAAAAGCTGACATTAACAATAACCCCAATGGCAATCTGACCGTTGATGCCGAGGAAGGGGTGCTCATTGTTCGGGTGGGCCGCAATTCGCCCGCTGCCCAGTCGGGCCTGCGCGCAGGTGATGTGATCGTTGAAATCGACGGCACATCCGTTAGTGAATCCACCAGAGTTCAGCAGATCGTTGCAAGCGGCCGCGTCGGCGAACCGCTAGAGATGCAAGTGCTTCGCGATGGCGGAACAGAGACCTTGTCAGTCCGCCCCGGCGAGTTTCCTCGCCAGTAAGCTGTGCTCCCGTAGACAACATGCTCCTAAGACCCTACTCGGATTCGAGTAGGGTTTTTCTTTTTGGACGGATATTGTGCTCGTAGAGGTGCTAGGGACAGTTTTGGGGGGCAGTTGCTGACGCTGCGCCCGTTGATACGGTCGCCCCGCGACGCAGTCGCATTGAATCTCCTGCCCTTCGACTGCGATCAGTAGCTTATAAAGGAGTAGCTTGCAGGTCTTCCCGCAACGTCTCTGGCAACGACGTCGCTTTCAGCGCTATCTTCACTATGACTAAGTCTCAAAAACTAGACGTCCTGCAGCAAAGTTTACGGGACATCGAACAACAGCTTAGCCCCCCATCGGACGCCGCACTTGCCGTTTTGACATCGGTACTGTCCAGCCGTCAATCCATTGCCATTGCCCAGGCGGCGAACCTCCTTCGAGAGCAGGGTGTGGCGTCTCTTCACGCCCTGCTCTCGAAGGCGTTTTATCGTTTGCTAAAGAATGGCGCCAAAACAGATCCAGGCTGCATTGCGAAACGCGCGATTGCCAACGCGCTGTATCACCAGGAATCTGGCAATACCGAACTGTTTCTAGCTGGGATTCGTCACATTCAACCAGAGCCCGTTTGGGGTGGCACCGAAGACACCGCCCCCGGATTACGAGGCATCTGCGCCTTAGGTCTGGTCCGAGCTCACTATCGTCATCTCATGGTAGCCCTCGCGGATCTATTGGCCGATCCAGAAGTAGAAGCACGTATTGGCGCAGCTCGTGCCATTGCCTACAGCGAAAATCCTGAAGGCATCGCCTTACTCAGACTCAAAATACATTTGGGTGACCCCGAGCCCCAGGTACTGTCAGAGTGCTGTATCGCCATCCTGAAGCTGGCTCCCGAGTCGTCTTTTGAGCTGGTTGCCCAATTCTTAGCATCACCAGAACCGGCCGTGGTAGAACTAACCGCACTCGCACTAGGGGAAGCGCGGTGTATGGCGGCATTTCCTCTGATCCAGGCCACTTGGCGTCGGACGCGTACCCTAGAGCTGCGACAGTCCCTCTTACTGGCCATTGCCATGTTACGTTCCGAAGCGGCTATTGAGTTCTTAGTCGGGCTAGTGGAACGGAGCAACTTACAGGACGCCCAAGATGCTCTGCGAGCCCTCGACATCTATCGTGCTAGGCCTGATATTTGGCAGCGAGTAAAAGCGGCGCATCAACTGCGAGGCGACACAAACCTGAAACTGTAGGCATCCCCCTTGCTACCGCACGTCCATAGCAAACCTCACAGCCTGTTTCCACAGTTGCGAGCCACTGGAATAATTCCATGGGTAATGAAAAACACTGAGTGCATGTAGTGTTTTCATAAACGAACTCAACCAAAAGGGTATGGTTTTCTAAACTTTCTGTTAGCAGAGTGTTGCTCCTCTATCGAAAACCAGCCTAAACACTTAAAAATGATCGGTAATGTGACGCAGAGCGACCCCTTAAAAGCTTAGTTTCAATGCTGGCTACTTTGATCGAAGCATGTCTGGCACCCTAGTGCCGGGTGTTCCAGTCAAGTGGCACGCAACCGCACATCATCCCTTGGGGCGGTTGCGGAAAGCTTTAGCTTTACGGACCTGGAATCCGGATCTACCCTGTAAGACGCCTTGTAGTAATGAGTACGAGTAGCCATGGTTAAAGTTGCATCCACCAATAGTGTTTGCAATGCCCTACCTATTTTCGAATCGGGGTTACAGCACAATGTGCTGCAAATTTTATCGAACGTCCAATTCCTTTAGAGAGGCCGCAGAGTAAACCACTTGGAAGTGAAACAAGCTTTCACAAACTGTCTTAGCCAGCTAGACACAGCAAGTCGCCTATAGGTTTAATCAGGCTCCAGGTTCAACAACAGTTTCCCGCAACAATTTATGTTGCAGGGACAAACGACACTGAGTAGCCAAGACAAAGTGCCGAGACAAAGTGCCAAGACCTATAGCCCTCGACACTTTGCTGAAGACAACCCTGGCGCTCAAGTGCCTAGAATGGGAGCCAAGTGGCCCGCCATCGTGCACAAATACCAAACAAGGCCCCAAAAAGGCCCTAAACAAGAACTTTGTGGCGATGTCTACAAAACGCCTATCAGTCGGGCAATAGACGTCAGGATACAAAGTGTCTGACAACGAGTCTAGGTGCCCTGCTAGTCTAGGTGCCCTGCTAGTCTAGGTGCCCTGCTGCGGTATACAGCAGGGTATGACGATTATCACATCGTTCAAACTGTTGTTTGGGAAGAGTCCCTGAGTTTTCTTGAATACCGTTCAGGAAAGCCTTTAAATC